>DRHF01000101.1 GCA_011049715.1 Desulfobacterales bacterium | reverse complement strand
GGCAGGTATAGAAGGCAACCTTAGCGAGTGCCTCAAAATCCACCACCATCTCTCGGCCAGTGAGTCCACCAGAAACCCGTCAGAGGGGCGTAGGCCGAAGTTCGGATGGGAGGCGGCAAACATTGATATCGGTCCGGTGGCCGTGGAAATCCCGTTCAATATGGGAAGTCCAGGTCTGCCGGCTAACCGGCAGGCTTCTCTGGCCAGTGAAACCGTTTTTATGGTGGTCAATACCTCCTGCGGTGATCTTACCCGGGCATCTTTTCCTTTAAAATAAATGGAAGAAGGGATCGAGAGAGAGTTTGCCTTTTTTATATTTGCCAGCCCCTCCACCTGATTCATAAAAATAGCCTCGGAAGTGGTATAGATCCCCCCGCCGCAGTGGTACCATGGCGCCGTATGGTCATCGGGTTTTCGCGATCTCATCACTTTCCGATCAGGGCCTTCCCCAAAGGTCGATTCCGAGGGCGCTTCACTTGCGGCCTGAAGAATTTCTTCCTTGGTGAAGCGTAGAACCCTTGAGGTGTCCGGGCAGTAAGCTCCCACCCTGGAAAAGAAATCTACCGCGGCCTCAAAAACCGTATCCGCCAGTGCGTCATCCGAAGGAAGGGGAGTATCGGGATTATATTTGATCTTGTATTCATTAATAACCTTGTTCAGCTCAGGCACATAAAGCTTCAGATAATAATCCTGGTCGGACATGAGCTGGCCGGTTTCCGTCCTGTCTATTACTTCTAAAAAACTCAACATAGTTATTTCCTCTTCTCCTTGATCGTTTCCGTGACATTCCGGACAGCCGCCTGCGCATTTTCCGCATAGAGATCCGCACCGATTGTTTCAGCCCAGTCGGGCGTTACCGCCCCTCCTCCGACCATCACTATATAGTCGTTCCTCAATCCCTTCTGCAGGAGGGCTTCTATAACATCCTTTTGTCCCGAAAGGGTGGAGGTAAGAAGCGCGGACAGGCCGATCGCATCTGCATTTACCTTTTTAGCAGTATCTACAAAAGTAAAGAGATCAACATCTTCACCAAGATCATGGACCTCATAGCCGGAATTGCTCAGCAGAAGAGCCACTATATCCTTTCCTATTTTATGGATATCCCCCTTTACGGTTCCCAACACTACTATTCCCTTCTTCTTCCTTTCCCCACCCTTCTCCTTGATCTTCGGCTCCAGTATATTCATCACCTTCTGAAAGATATTGGCCGCCATCATCAATTCGGGTAAGAATATTTCATCCCGCTCATATTTCTCCCCGATTATGTCAAGGCCCTTTACCAGGCCTTTATCCACCGCTTCCATGGGATCAAGATTTTTCTCTACCACCTCCTCTGCCATCTTTAAGGCAAGCTCCTCATCGAAGCTAAGGACAGCCTCCTTTAATTTTTCAAAAACAGCCGCATCCGTCATATCCGCTCCTTAATCTAAAAATTGCCTACATTCTATAAACAAACAAAGATTTGTCAATAAGATGCAAAATATTTATATACCCACCGGCGAGGGGTTGGTTTGGACTTGGCGGTCGTCATCATGCCCACCACAGCCCCGTTCTATCCTTTCCTCAGGCAGTGATTCGAAAGGATTACATGTGAAGTGAAAATATATGTCGTGGGGTTGAGATGCCTTGCTCCTGGAATATTCAGACTCGGGAACCAACCCGATAAGTATTGAGGCAATCATTGACGGGTTTCCTCCACTAAACTGCAGGAAACCCGTCACATACCTAAAATTACATCAAATTACTATTTCTTGATCCAGTACGGTACGATGAATTTAGAGTTTTTGTAAGGTTTGATCGGTGGGTCGGTGAAAATCGCCTCCAATTCTCCACCCTGCACCTGATAGTGCACAACAGGAGCTCCCGCCTGTGCGCGCAGGACATTGTCCTTGTCCCATTTGATCCGGCCCTGGTGCCCCACGTAGCCTACTTCCTTGAGATGCTTGTTGACCGCCTTGAAATCATAAGGATCGCCAACGGCCTTAACCGCACTTGCCCAGGCCATGACACCGGTATAGGTAATCCAGGAACCTGCAGGCAGCTGATGTTTGTAAAGCTCGATGTATTTGTCCATCCAGACCTTAGATTCAGCATTCGGGGCGACGGGTCCGGGCAAACCGGAGGGCATCTCGCCCACAATCCCATCTGCAGCCTTGCCCAGGTTCTGCACGACTTCACGTGGTGTAATGCCCCAGCCATAACTGAGGATCGAATCGCTCGGTTTTTTAATGAACTGGCGGAAAAAGGTAATGACTTCCTGAGCACTGGGAATCTCCACATGGATGATGGCAGGATTGATCCTGCGGATTCGGGTTAAAATTCCCCCCCACTCGTTTGTGCCGTAAGGAACAGTTTCCCGTTTGGCCACATCCCATCCTTTTTCCTCGAAATTGGAAACCAACGTATCACCCACCTCTACACCCCAGGCATCATCAGTATTGATAATGACCACCTTGTTGTTGGGGTATTTATAGGGGAGCGCCATCAACGCCCTGAACATGCTGTTGGCCTGTTCGATTCCGGTATCGGTGAGCTGGTAGATATTGTAGTATTTTTCAGGGTTCTCCTTGAAGACATCCACCGCAGCCTGGGAACCGTCGTCACAGAAAAATGGTGCGTCATATTTGCCGTAAGCACGGACATCCTGGCCCCAACCGGCCCAGCCTGCATGCACCGAAGCAACCTTCATCTGCCCGCAAAGATAGTCCGCACCCTGCATGACGACTTCAGGTGCAAACTCCTTGGAGTCATAACGAATAATCTCCAGCTGTTTGCCGAGTAGTCCACCCGAGTCGTTGATTTCGTCAATGGCCATTTTGATTCCCTTGAAATAGTCGTCACCGGAACCGGTATACGCGCCGGTCATGGCCAGAGGAACCCCCACCGGGATCGTATCGGCGGCAAATGCCCAAGAACAGAACAGTAAATATCCCGCCGCAACCAATGAAATTAAGTTGATTCTTTTCACACTGCACCTCCATTTTGTTAAAAAAGCTGCTAGAAATATTAATATTATACTCGCACTCTATAGATGGTAACGCAACTTATAATCCCGGTCAAGGATTTAAGTGAGAAAAATCAATAACTCTAAAATAAGAAGTTAATAAACAGCTTCTTACCTTGCAAGCCTCGTTGTGAACTTAACACAGGTTAGACTCTCAACCAATTCGCATTTCAGTCTCTGATCTTTTGAGCCAGAAGCCCATCACACCGTTTGGCACCAGCAGAACCAGAATCACCACCAGGGCGCCCAGCGCCACGGCACGGTAGATGCCCAGTGGGGCCAGAAGTTCGTTGGCCGTCACCGTAATGAAGGCCCCCAGGATGGCACCGGGAAACCGACCGATGCCGCCCACGACCAGCATGACCATCAAAGTACAGAACAGGTCAAGCTCCAGCATGCGGGTCGAAAGCATGCCGATATAATGCCCATAGAAGGCCCCCACTACGCCGGTGAGAAATGAGGTCAGGGCAAAAACCATTAACTTGTATTTAAAGGCACTCACCCCCAGGCTCATGGCAAAGTTTTCCGAGTCTTTCAACGCTAGAAAAGCCGTGCCCCAGTATGATTTGATCACCACCAGGATGATCACGGTACAGACGACACTTAAAAAGAGTGTAAAGTAAAATGTCGGAACCAGGTTCGCGGAACTAAAAGTATAGCCAAAGATGTTGACCGGTGGAATAGTGAGAATCCCTTTGGAGCCTCCTGATCCCAGGGCGATGCCAATTTCGCCTCTTAATAGGGGTATCAGGGTCAAGTGAACACCGAAGGTCACGAGTGCAACATAAGGGCCTGCCAGTTTAAGGCAAGGAAGTCCCACCAGAACCCCCATGCCCGCAGCAAACACCCCGGCCAGCAGGATGGCAAAAACCGACGGCACATTCAGATGAACTGAAAAAATAGCCGAAGAATAGGCACCGATCACAAAAAATGCCACCTGCCCAAAAGAGAAAATGCCGGCAAATCCCATAATCACATCCCAACATGAGGCTACGACGGCCCATATTAAGCACATGATTAGAATATGCATGACGAATCGAATATCCCCCACAAAAAGCGGCATCATCGCCACCAGCCCATAGGTAACACCCATAATCGTCGCCATCCGTTTCAGACTCATACGTTTTCTATCCTTTTCCCATCAAGCCCTGGGGGCGCACCACCAGGGTCGCTATCAGCAAAATAAAAAGGGCGATCATCGTGTAGCTCATGCCGAAGAGCCAACCCACAAGCGCTTCCAGCATGCCGATGATAAAGGCGGCATACAGTCCGCCGCGGATCGAGCCCATTCCGCCAAAGGCGGTGATCACCCACGCCTTTATCATGATGGCGCCGCCGGACATGGGAGAAATGAAATATTTCTGGCTGAGCAGAATCCCACCGAATCCCACCATGGCTGTGGAGATGGCAAAGGTGGATGCAAAAATGCGTTTCTGGGGAATACCAACAATTTTAGCCCCTTCCGGATTCTGGGCGACCGCCTGAACGGCCATACCGATACGGGTATTGTTGAGTACCCACCCAAAGAAAAGAATACCACTAATGGACAGGATGAAGATCATGATATCCTGATAATTGAGAACAATTTCACCGATGATAAGCGACCCCTCCAGGATGGCCGGCAGGGATTTAACGCGGCCGCCAAACACCGCCGCATACAGGTTGTCCATAAAGAGCGACAGACCCAGGGTCAGCATCATGACCTTGTTTTCCCAATCCGAACGCTTTCTAAGGGGCGCAACCATGGCTTTTTCCAGTCCATACCCTACGGCAAACATGAGAGGAATCACAGCAATAAAAATTGAAAAATAGCCGCCTATGAATCCAGTGGCAAGGATCATCAGCCAGGCAAAATAGCCGCCCAGGTTGAAAAATGACCCATAGGCAAAGTTAAACGCTTTGGTGACACCATAGACCAGGGTCAAGCCCACAGCCATCAGTGCATAGACGGAACCATTGGTCAGGCCGCTGATGATCACATCGGTTAGTTCCAGTAACAAGTATCTAGTATCTTCACTAAAGTTCATGTTGTTTACGCTCCGTTCGCCGGGAACAGTCTGCCGCAACGCAAAGGCCGATGCAGGCTCTGCCTTACATGCCCAGAAAGACCTCCTTTAGATGGTCATTGCTCAGGGCCTCGTCTTTACTCCCTTCAAATGAGATCCGGCCTTCCTCCATAACATAAATTTTGTCGGCCAGTTTGGCAATTTGAGGGATGTTCTGTTCCACCAGTAAAACGGTTTTACCCTGGTTATTGATTTCCTTCAGGGTGGAAAAGATCTCAAATCTCAAGCTCGGCTGCAGACCCAGCGAGGGTTCATCAATGCACAGAAAATCAGCATTGGACATGAGTCCCCGGGCTACGGCCAGCATTTTCGCCTCGCCGCCGCTCATGGTCGATGCGACCTGTTTTTGCCGATCTCTGAGTCGTGGGAAAAGCGAAAAGACCTTCTCCATATTGACCCTCTCGTGGGGGCGTGCATTTTTTGAGAAAGCACCCAGCTTGAGGTTTTCCAGAACGGTCATGTGGGGAAACAGTTCGCGATTCTCAGCTATGTACGTGATCCCCATGTCAACCACTTTTTCCGTTGGCAACCCGTTGATATCCTGACCCTGGTATTCGATCCTGCCCTGAACTTTTTCGATCAAACCGCAAATCGATTTTAAAAGGGTGCTCTTGCCATGACCGTTTGGACCCAGCATGACCACCACCTGGCCCCGCCCCACAGAGATGGAAACATCTTTTAGCACCTGTGCTTCGCCATAGTAGGCGTTCAGATCAGTCACTTTCAGCATAAGCTTTACCCAGATAACTTTCGATGACCTGAGGGTTGTTGGTAGCAACCTCAGGGGCATCACAGCAGATCATACGACCCGATTCAATGATAAGCAGTTCATCTGTCAGTTCTGTGAGCACTTTCATGAAGTGCTCGATAATAATAATTGTAATGCCCAGTTTCTTGTTAATTCTGCGGATCAGATCCATCAGATCTTTGATCTCTTTTGCGTTGGAGCCGGCATGGGGTTCGTCCAGCATGAGAACCTTAGGTTTTGTTGCCAGGGCGGCGCCGATCATGAGCTTTTTCTTTCCCAGCAGGTTGAGCCGGCCGGTCTTTTGGTTTTGCTCTTCCTCAAGTTCTACAAAGCGGATGACTTCCTCCACATAGGCCGGGTCTAATCCTCCTCTGGCCCCGAAACGACTCCCCACACTGATGCTCTTTTTCACGGTAAGGCTGGGAAAAACCTGTGGAATCTGAAACGTGCGGGCGATGCCTGCCTGAGCAATGCGGTGGGGGGAGAGGCCGGTAATTTTTTTCCCCTGGAATTCAATCCTGCCCTCATAGCCATAGTTTCCCGTAATCAGGTTGAAAAGGGTGGATTTGCCTGCGCCGTTGGGACCGGCGATGCCGTATATCTGCCCTTTGCGTACGTGGAAGCTCAGATCATCCACAGCCACAAGCTCGCCGAATTTTTTTGTGACGTGTATTGCTTTCAACATAGCCTTTATCTGCCCCGAGTTTCTATCAAAATATTTAATTTTACATGCATCATATCTTTATTTGCCCTGATTATCATAGGGCGTTAGCCATGGTTTCGGCGATGATTGAGGAATGAGTTGAAATCCACCGCATGAGCCGCACGCTGTGTTTTAAATAAGTCTGGTATTCATCATCACACGCCTCTTCCCTTTCAAGAAAAGTCGACACTCCCCAATACAGCAGATAAATATTGGCAATCGCCAGCATTTTCGGAAATGCTTCCCGTTCTGCAGGACTTACCGATTCGAGACCGTTGAGTTCTTTGAGCCGGTGCTGATAGCTTCGTAGAAAAATGCCACATCTACCCAAACGCAGTTCCCCGTTGCAATTGCCTACCCAACTGCTACAAAAATAAATAAGGGCCATGCAGAGATCAAAGAGGCGCAAATCAATTTTTGTCCAATCAAAATCGAAAACACCCACAACCTCCTCACCTGCCCACTTGAGATTACCGGGATGGTAATCATAGTGTGTCGGTATTACCAGCATAGCGGCAGCTTCAGCCATACCAAAGGGATTGATGGTGATGATATCCAAAATGCTTGGTAGCTGTTCCCTGAAATAGGGAACTAGTTTGCCTGGACGATTTTGTTTGGCAAGTTTTCTAAATTTTTCGGGAAAGGTCGGCCACAGCTTCAAGATGGGAGGTTCTTTTCTTTGCAACCCCATGGGATCAAAGTTGCGAACTGCGTTATGGAAAACGGCCAGAACCCGAGCGGCGTTTTGATACTCAGTGTCCGATAGGTCGTGGGTGTTCCACGTGTATTTGTCTTCTCCTTTCAGGTATTCGTAAATGGCGAATATGCAATTGATATTTGGAGGCTGGACGTAAGTTGATCCCTGTCTGTTTTTTACGATTCCAGCACCAATGGTCAGGCCGTTTTGGATGGTGTAGTTGATAATGGCATGTTCGAACAGGACCTCTTCGACGGCCCTATTTTCTTTATATTTACGGGCTAAGTAGGTTTTCTTGCAACCTTCTCTGAGCACTTGAATTCTAAAGCTTCGGTTGGTGAAGCCACCGAAAATTTCCTGAACCTCTGTTACCGTACCGATGTCGTATAGGTTTTCAACGATTTCAATAATCTGTTCTCGCAAAAAGGATCCCTCCAGGTTCTGGTGGATATTAACGCTATATGGTAGTGTAACTTATAAACCCGGTCAAGGGAACAAGAAGAAAATAGAGAGAAATCGGCATCTATCAAAATAACCAAAAAACAGTTAACACTTCTAAAATGTATTTGAGCTGTATAAGTATTAATCCAGAGGTCTAAGTCCTGATGCAGTGAAATTTTGAAGGGAGAGTTATTGTTACCTGCTCTCCCTTTTTTAATATCCCCCTGCCGCCGGGGTTGGATATCTCGATAATAAAAGGAAGCTCCTGCC
>DRHF01000100.1 GCA_011049715.1 Desulfobacterales bacterium | reverse complement strand
TCCCCAAGCGGATTTGAACCCCTGTCGTCCCGCCTACAGAGCGGGATGTCCTGTTTTCCTCTGAAAAAAAAGGGCTTAGCCTGAAAGACTAAACCCCGTTATACATAAATGATGGCGTCCCCAAGCGGATTTGAACCGCTGTCGTCCCGCCTACAGAGCGGGATGTCCTGTTTTCCTCTGAAAAAAAAGGGCTTAGCCTGAAAGACTAAACCCCGTTATACATAAATGATGGCGTCCCCAAGCGGATTTGAACCGCTGTCGCCCCGCCTACAGAGCGGGATGTCCTGTTTTCCTCTGAAAAAAAAGGGCTTAGCCTGAAAGACTAAACCCCGTTATACATAAATGATGGCGTCCCCAAGCGGATTTGAACCGCTGTCGCCCCGCCACAGGGCGGGATGTCCTGCATTCGCCTGAAAAAAAGAAAGGGCTTAGCCTGAAAGACTAAACCCCATTATATATAATTGATGGCGTCCCCAAGCGGATTTGAACCGCTGTCGCCGGCGTGAAAGGCCGGTGTCCTGGACCGGGCTAGACGATGGGGACGTTTTTTAAATGGTGGGCCGTGCTGGGCTCGAACCAGCGACTCTCTGCTTAAAAGGCAGATACTCTACCGACTGAGTTAACGGCCCCCAGACCATGTGGAAATTAACGATAGATGCCATCGTTGTCAATAAAATATTTTCGGAAACACAGATTATTTCCGCCAAAATTCCGGCACAAAAAAAATGATCAGCGTATAGATCTCGAGCCGCCCCAAAAGCATGCACCATATAAGGAGCCATTTACCAAAATAGGGAATATGGGCATAATGGTCCAGCGGGCCCACCATACCAAGCCCGGGGCCAACGTTGCCGATTGTGGCGGCAATCGACGATAGCGATGTCAAAAAATCGACCCCCATTCCGGCAAGAATCGTCGAAGAAAGCACTAAAAGGCCGGCGTAAAGACCCAGAAATCCGAGGACACTCCGCAGCACATCCACCGGAACCGCCTTTCCGCCAATCTTTACATAGGTGATGGCGTGGGGGTGGATAAGAGAAAACAGCTCCTTATAGCAGTACTTAAAATAGATCATGACGCGAAGACATTTTGCCCCCCCACCGGTCGATCCTGCGGAAGCCCCCAAAAACATCCCAAACAAAAGGATAAATTGGGACATGGCGGGCCATTTTTCAAAATCAGCGGTTGTATAGCCTGTGGTTGTGACGATTGAAACCACCTGGAACGCGGCAAATCGGATGGCTTGGCTCATTTTTTCGTACACCGATCCGTAGATGTCCAAACTTACCACAACGATCAGCACAAAGACCGCACCCAGAAAAAAACGACATTCAGAATCGCGCCATAAAACAAGCGGTTTTCCCCGCATCATTTGATAATGAAGCGAAAAATTGATCCCGGCCATCAGCATGAAGAAAATAATTATGATTTCAAAATACAGATTATCAAAATAGGCAATAGAAATATTTTTTGTTGAGAATCCGCCTGTCGGCATGGTTGTAAAGGTATGATTCAGCGCATCATAAAGACCCATTCCCCCTAACATCAGTAAAATGACTTCTGCCAGGGAAATGAGTGCATAGACTTTCCAAAGGATCCTCGCCGTATCTCTGATGCGGGGTTTGAGCTTATCGGGAACAGGTGTCGGCACCTCGGCTTTGTATAGCTGCATCCCGCCAACTCCTAAAAAAGGGAGAATTGCAAGGGATAGAACTATGATGCCCATGCCGCCGAGCCACTGGATAAAACTTCGCCACAATAAAAACCCCTCGGCCACCGCTTCGATGTTGTTAAGCACCGTTGCACCTGTTGTCGTAAATCCTGAAACAGATTCAAAAAAGGCATCGATGAACGTGTTAAACACATTGCCCAAATAAAATGGAAGGGCTCCAAAAATACCGATGGCGGTCCATCCGATGGCCACGATGGCCATTCCTTCCCGTTGACTCAGATGTTCTGTTTTTACTCCCCCAAAAAACTTATAGAGAATAAAACCGGCGATCAGGGTTATCCCCATGGATTTTAAAAGAGGGATAACGCTTTGATCCCGGTAGTACAAACCGAAACCGATCGGAATGATCATGGTCAGGCCAAAGAAAAGGATTAATGTACCAACAGTGTTCAGGATGGGACGCCAGCGCATCTAGAAATACTCCAGCTTCACGGAAAGAATTTTCTCTATTTTAGAGATTGCCTGTCTTCTTGCAAAGATGATGATTTGGTCATCCGGCTTGATGACGCTGTCTCCGGAGGGAAGAATAAATTCGTCTGCCCGGAGAATACCGATGATAATGACGCCCTTTGGAAATGAAATCTTTTTTAAGGGCTTGTCAACAATGTCCGAAGTTTCCAATGCTACAGCTTCCATTACTTCAGCCAGTTCACCCTTTATCGCTCTGGCTGAAAGCACTCTACCCCTGCGGGTATGTTTCAAAATGGTGTTTATCGCCGAGAGTCTCGGGCTGACCACCTGCTCGATACCGATCATCGACATCAGGGGGAAATAACTGAACTTGCTGATTCTTGTAATTGTTTTCCGTGCTCCCATCTGTTTGGATAAAAGTGAGGCGAGTATATTGGTCTCCTCATCGTTGGTCACCGTAATAACCACATCCATATCTTGTATATTTTCTTCATTGAGGATTTCCTGATCCGATCCATCTCCGCAGAGCACAACCACTTTGTTAAGGTGTTCCGCAAGTTGTGCACAGCGTTCCGCGTCCTTTTCTATAATTTTGGTATAGATCGACTTTTCGTCCAACCACCGGGCCAATCGAAATCCGATACTTCCGCCGCCTACGATAAGTGCTCGACGTAAAGGCTCCTCATGTTTGTCAAAGATTTTAAGGGTATCAAAAAGGTTTTCCTCTTCACAGACAAAGTAGACGATATCATCCGGCATCAAGGTGTCTTTCCCTGTAGGGATAATCAGTTCTTCATTTCGCACAATGGCTGCAATTAAAAGCCTCTGTTCGCCGATCAATGATGGGAGATCGGAAAGACAAACCCCAGCCAATTTTGCCTTCTTGTCTAAATGTATTCCGACAAATTTGACCCGGCCACCGGCAAACTCTCCGACATCCACTGCACCGGGAACGTTCATCAGGCTATCGATAGTCCGGACAACTTCTATTTCAGGGTTGATGATGGTGTCGATATGCGGGGCATTGTCCCGGAGGATTTCGTGATAATCGTCGTAATCCGAACCCCGAATTCGGGCCAATTTCTTTGTTACAGGCGAAATAATGTCTGTCGCCAGACAGGCGACCAGATTCACTTCATCGCTATTGGTCACCGCGAGGAGTATCTCAGCCTCTTTTATACCGGCTTCTTCCAAAACAACCGGACTGCTTCCGGACCCGATTACGACCTGTACATCAATATTTTCAGAGATCCGCTTTATCGCTTCAGAATCTTCATCAATGACCACGACATCCTTGTTCTCATGGGCAAGCCGGTTCGCGATATTAAAACCGACCTCCCCTGCACCTACAATCAGTATTTTCAATGGATCCGCTCCTTATGCTTTGATGATCGACGGTCTTAATCGATATTTTGCACCACCCGCCGGCCAATAGTCAACAGTGATAAGAATTTAATCCAATTTTTCTGTTTGATCGTGGTTTCAGCCCAAATGGAAACAGTCTCCGTGGACAATTTTTTTTACAGATCCGTCCGCAAGTTCTAAAATAAGGGTTCCGTTTTCATCTACATCCTTTGCAAGCCCTTCTGAAACCTCATCTTGAGTGACAATTCGGATCTTTCGGTTTAGTGTGGTCGTATATTGCTTCCATTCTGAAACGACATGATCGAGATTCTTTTGTTCAACCCTGTTTTCAAATGCATCGAGGAACATAGAGAGCAGTTCTTTTCTTGAAACACTTTTTTTTAGGATCTCCCTTAGTGAGATCGCTCTATCTGCTTGAAAGCTCAGGTCATTATTGACATTTATACCGATCCCGATGTTGACGAATGTTACCCGATCACCCTCAGCCTCCATTTCGGAGAGCATCCCTGAAATCTTCCTTCCCCGGACCAGAATATCGTTGGGCCATTTGACCTGCGCCGGGACGGAAAACCTTTTGTTCAACAGGTGGGCCAGGGTCAACGATGCGCAAAAAATGAGTCTGGCACTGAAAATCGGAGAGATCTTCGGTCGAAGGACGAGTGTAAAATAGAGTCCTCCTTCAAGTGAACACCATTCTCTTTTCAAACGTCCCCGCCCTCTTGTCTGACGACCGGCGACCACAACCGTGAAATGCGGACATCCCTTTCTGGCCATCTCTCTTGCGATATCCATGGTTGAGCCCAGTTCGGGAAAATAGTGCACCTTGGACTCTCTCCCGGAAATCTCCCACGGAAATGGCGTGTCGGTCGTGTCAACCAGCTGATATCCCTTTGATGTGACGATAATCTTGTAATCCGATTCCTGAAGTTCTCGAATGTGTTTCCAGACTGAAACCCTCGAGATCCCAAGGGCAGCACCGATCGTGTCACCTGAAATGACCCGGTTATTTTTTTCCAATATGTGGAGTATCTGACTCTTCATTATTCAGTTTAAAAAGCGAATTTGATGATCGCAGGGTAATGATATAGCCAAGGGGTGTCAACTGCATTTAGATAGTGCCCATCCATAAATGGCCCTTTTTGCCCTGCTCGGCGTTCTCCGCGGGTTTTCGGCTACGGCGTATAGGTTATTTTCTTAAAAAATAGTTTACAAAATATTACGATGGTATTACAATATGATACAGACTGTTTTACGCAGGTATCGATGAACTCGTAAAAAGACCATATTGCTCTCTAAATGAAATAAACTATAAGGGGTCTCAATGAAACCGAAAGAAAAAATTGTGACATTTAAAGCAAGTTTGGAATATATGGAATTGATAGACCGTCTAGGCGCGGTGTTGAAGCTTGATCGTTCAAAAACAATCCGGCTCGCATTGGACGAGGCTGTTGAAAAATATATCTCCAAAAGCTTTCGCGGCGATATTTTTATAATGGATAGTAAAACCTACCATGCCACCATCATGTCCTTTTCTGATCGAATGAAAAGGGTCGATGAGTTAGAGAAGGAAATCGCGAGTTTAGAGTCTCTACTCGAAACCTCCAACCCAAAACGTGCCGAATCGTGGAAGCATCAAAAACGTTTGAAAGAAATTGAGCGCACACAGGGTAAAGCGGCTGCCTTACAGTATCACAAAAAATATATCGAAGAACCCTAATGTACCCTTATTATATGTTTTGTGCCGTTAAAGCCTTAATGAACTGAAATTTTGGATTTGCATATGCCGAAGGCATTGGTTGGATAGGTGGGAGTGCGAATTTATGAAAATTTTACAATTTTTGCCCAATAAAGTGACAAATTTTGTCATTCAACAATTAGCGGAAATTTTTAAAAATATATAACTATTTGAATATTCACGATTTATAATGTAAATACTATTTGGCACGATAATTGTATGTATATTTATAAAACATAAAACACTTTGTTTGAATTCGATCTTTATGAATCTATTTAAATCGGCTTCTCGGGTGTGCGTGCATCTTTTTCCGGGTATCTCCAAAAATAAAATAAAGGATGTGGGTCGGACTAAATAACGGCACTTTTAGAGAAGCCTAAAAAAACCACGATTGAAAAATTTATATTTTTCGATCTTTACGATAATCCCCCCTACCCTGGTTTTGAGATACTAATGAGTGCGTTATTATTTAGACATCCGTTGCCATTTACCTATGGATTTATCTGCAAAGCCGGGCAGGGTTTTTAATCGGCAGCCGGGCCACTGTTTGAAGGTCTTAGCGGGCGTTTAGCCGGAACCTTCCGAGGCCTTGTTTTCAAGCGTCTTAAGACGAATGACCCGGTTATTATATTTACAGACCGGCCGAGTTCCGGTTTTACACCCGCTTTGACCTGAGTTTGAGCCGC
>DRHF01000099.1 GCA_011049715.1 Desulfobacterales bacterium | reverse complement strand
GCGTCCCATACCGCCATAGATTTTCCTTTGTGCCCGAGAAAGCCAAAAGTTTTTTAAACTTTGGCGAGTTCCAGTACGGCTTCCGCCGGTCTTTTACTTGTACTTTCTCAGATACACATTTCGAAATAAACTGCTGGCTGTATCCAGAGTGGTAGGCGAGCCTTGATATCTCACCGTGCGGTAGTTTTTCTGTCATGTGAGTTCTCCTCTAACTTCTAAATACTTGTTGGCGCTTCATCTCGACCGAAAGCATGGAAATTCCCTGCTCGCCTAAGAGTGTCCCCGTTTTCCCCAGCACCGCATACCGATGCTACCACCGAAACCCATACATCAGCATCTAATTCAATACAGGTAACTTCATTGTTTTTATCAATAATAGTCACGCGAACACTCCCATCTCCATCTTCCAAGCGCTCAAAGCCCAATCCATCTTTTGGGTTAAAATTTGATTTATCTGCCATTTCTTCTCTCCTTTTAGTTTAAGTCTTGCAGGAGCGGGTGCAGCTTTAGCCAACCTTTCATGCGGCGTTGGTCAACCATCTTTAAGACTTCGTACCCCAGGTTTTTAGTCATTCCCTGCTGACAAGCCGATGAGGGTGTTTCACCTCGGCGATTGCTTTCATCTGTTTGCCCGCTTGCCAATTCCGCCACCCCCGCAAGATAAGCACCTATATCACAACTAAATGTATAAGTCAAGTCTTAATTGGGTCGCTACCCCATCGCTAAAGGCCCGGCTCCCCATTTCTTAATTCCAGCCCGTTTCCGGCGTTCATCCATTTTCCCCCCTCCATTAGACAAAGCGCTACCGCATTCAATTGAGCAAATTCACGCTCAACTGGTTCGGAAGGTGATTGAGAAAGAAAGACCGGGTAACCACTGTCCGGCCGGCCGCAAGTTTAAAAAAGAGTCCATTTACGAGTTATGGGAAGCACCCCGCGGTGATGAGATTCCGGAGATTAAAAAGCCCTGCTTTATATGCACTGAGTTTCTGGGGTTGCGTCACTATACCCCTATGGGTGAACACTGCCCCTGCCACAGGCTAGGCACCAAGCGAGCTGTTGAGCTGACCTGGCAGGCCCTGAAAGCGAAGGGGTATTTATGACAACCCAGAAGAAAATTAGAAGAAAGGTAATTGATGCCGATAGTGTGGAGGGCTCCGGTGGCAGGTTTTGGGAATTGTTTTTAGAGTGTGGGCATGTGCACACAAGCAGTGGCTACACAAAATGCCCTAAAACGTCATTTTGCGATGAATGCACTGAGATAGCCAACGATTTGGTAAAAAGGGAATCCAAATGATAACCAAACCGGACAACATCGATATTTGTTATCACTGTGGCGAAGAGTACGATTCGGATTGCGAAGGCCATACTCATGAT
Organism: Desulfobacterales bacterium; assembly: GCA_011049715.1. Classification (GTDB taxonomy): domain Bacteria; phylum Desulfobacterota; class Desulfobacteria; order Desulfobacterales; family UBA2156; genus UBA2156. Next base: position 219 of record DRHF01000099.1, on the reverse strand, counting down.
CCAGACTGTGAGTGCTGTTTTTGCGATTCGTTGCACTATGAATATGATGAGGAATTTGGGGAGCCTATTCGCCAGCATGTTAAAAAACATGGCTACTTGAGGATTTGCTGTGTGGAATGCGAGGATAATTTTAGGAGAATGAATTGACAATCTTGACATATCGAGCATCCGACATAATAAGGCTGTTAGAACGGGAATATCCGATTGAAAAATTTCTTT
>DRHF01000098.1 GCA_011049715.1 Desulfobacterales bacterium | reverse complement strand
TACATTTTGTTTGCCAATCAGATTGTAACGCAGAGCTACGCTCTTTGCCTCACAATCCGATATGGCTATAATATACTTTAGGATCAATAATACAAAAATCTAATAATTTCAGTAGTTAAACTTGTTGGGAAACCCGGATAGACCCCAAAAAAAGATAAGGGGAAAAAATGAACAAGAAAATTGAAATAGTAGCAGTAGTTGGAACCGGTACATTGGGCACCCAGATTGCCATGCAGTCAGCTAACGCAAATTATCATGTTAAAATTTTTGATATTAGAGAAGGATCTTTTCAAAATACGCTTAAGACCAACAAAGATCTTGAACGGCTTGTTCCGCTTGACAAATGGCCTAGTTGCAAAAAAAAAATACATCAGGTGAAACATCTGGAAGAGGCAGTAGAAGAAGCCGATTTAGTTATTGAGGCTGTCCCGGAAGACCTGGTAACCAAGCGCAAAGTATGGGCGGATATCGGTCTGAAAACTAATCCAGATACGATTCTCGCAACCAATAGCTCCTCTATCCCGGTCTCCCAACTGGAGGAAAGTAGTGGCAGGCCTGAACGGTGTCTAAACTTACATTTTTATATAGGGATGAATATGGTGGATGTAATGAAGGGCACCAGAACATTACCAAAAGTGATAGAAACAGGAATTAATTGGGTTCGCTCCCTCGAATGCATCCCCCTTACTGTGAAAAAAGAATTATTAGGATTTTGCTTTAACAGGGTTTGGAGGGCTGTCAAACGGGAAGTTTTGAACATGTGGGCCAATGGTTTTGTGGATTTTAGGGACGTAGATCGCGCATGGATGATTTTCAATGGCATGAATGAAAGTCCGGAACGCTTCGGCCCCTTTGCACTCATGGATAAGGTAGGACTCGATGTTATTTATGATATCGAAATGGTCTATTATAGCGATTCAAAAGACTCTAAAGATCGCCCGCCAAAAAAGCTTAAGGAGAAAATCGCTCGTGGTGAATTGGGTGTCAAGAGCGGTAAAGGTTTTTATACCTATCCAGACCCAGAGTATATGACACCCGATTTTTTAAATCCCTAAGTTGGTGTAGCCTTCATTGAGAACTCTTATAGCAAAATGGCTGTGCACAGATGAATTTGTAGATCCGTGGGCTATTTAATCTGTATAAAGGCACCAGCGGAAACCTGAATTAAATTACATGAAACCGATTTAAGTGGGAGAAAATATGGAATCAGTCGAAACAATTATTGCAAAGGCCTTTTCCGCCGGACAGCAGACCTTGTCCGAGTATGACAGCAAAAGGATTCTGGCCGAGTACGGAATTCCTACAACTCTGGAAACCGTGGTGGAAGCCCATACAGGGGCTGAGGCCGCTGCTGAGCGGATCGGTTACCCGGTGGTTTTAAAAGTCTGTACCGCCGAAGCGGTCCACAAAACCGAGCAGGGACTCATTGAGTTGGGAATCAATGATAAGTCTAAACTCAAACAAGCTTATGAACGACTGTCTCTTAAAGCCTGGGATTTGGGCGGCAAAATTCTGGTCCAGGAAATGGTTAGGGGTTCTCGTGAACTGGTAATCGGCATGACCCGGGACTTCCACTTAGGCCCTTGCGTGATGTTCGGCCTGGGCGGTATCTTCACCGAAGCCCTTGCAGACGTGTCATTTCGGATGGCGCCGTTAACTGACTGGGATGCGCAAGAAATGACCGGCGAAATCAGAAGTCATAAAATATTAGAAAGTGTTCGTGGCCTTAAAGCTGTTGATATGGAAATGCTCGGCCGTTGCCTGAAGGCTTTAGGACAGATCGGTCTTGAGCATCCGGCGATCCGGGAACTAGACGTTAATCCATTGATCATCCGGAATGGACAGCCGGTGGCGGTCGATGCCTTAGTGGTTTTGGAAAAACCGCAACCTGAAGAAATAGAACCTAAAATGGTTACGGGCGGTCTGGCGAGCTTCTTCGAACCGGAAAACGTTGCCGTTATCGGAGCTTCGAGCACTCCCCACAAGGCGGGCAACGATGTAATTCAAAACATCCTGGCCAATGAGTTTGGCGGCGACCTGTATCTGGTGAATCCCAAAGGCGGTGAAATCCTGGGACACAAGGTCTATGCTTCCATCCAGGATTTGCCGGACAGCATTGATCTGGCCATCATTATCCTACCGGCGGCGATCATCCCTCAGACAATCAGAGACTGTGCCGCTAAAGGTATAATGGCAGTGGTGCTGGCGGCCGGCGGATTTGCCGAAGTCGACGAACAGGGTGAAACTCTTCAAGAAGACACCATAAGAGCGATTCGGGATACGGGCGTCAGGGTCATTGGACCCAATACATCCGGACATACATCTACACCTCACAAGTTTACTTCCAGCTTTTTCCCCCTTGGAAAAATACCCCGGGGCAATATATCCTATATCGCCCAGACCGGAAATTTTGCCACCCATACCATGAGCTACATCAAATCCGGTGAGCACTTTGGCGTCTCGCGGGTGGTAGGCATGGGCAACAAACTGGATGTAGAAGAAAGCGAACTGCTCGAGTATTACGCCCAGGATCCGGAAACCAAGGCCATCTTTATGTATCTGGAAAGCTTTAAAAAGCCGCGGCGCTTTCTGGAAGTGGCCAGCGAGGTGACCCGATCCAAACCGGTGATTCTTCTCAAAGGTGGGGCCACTGCCGAAGGCGCCAATGCCGCTGTGGCGCATACAGCAGCCCTGGCATCAGACGACCGCATCATCGATGGCGCCTTGAAACAGGCTGGTGTGGTCAGAGTCTTTGATTACTCTCATCTTTTCCTGGCTGCCAAAGCGATTTCAGCCATGCCATTGCCCAGGGGAAACCGGGTGAGCTTTCTGGCGCCATCCGGGGCCATGCTGGTTTGCATGACGGATCTCTGTCGCCGGCGGTGGGGGCTGCAAGTACCGGATTTGGAAGAAAAAACCCGGCAATATCTTCAGGACATCAGCCCGCCCTATATTCGCATGCGAAATCCGGTGGACATCTGGCCGGCCGCCATAGTCAATGGTGTTGAGTTTGGCTACCGGGAGGGCACCGAGGCGGTGCTGAAAGACGCCAACATCGATGCCGCTGTAATGATATTGATGATCACCGACGAAACCGGTGTGCCGTCTTTAGATTTTATCGTTGACCTGGCTCAACGCTACCCGGAAAAACCACTGTATGTCACCTTCTCGGCCCAAAAGAAACACATGGAAGCCGCCAAAGCATTTCTGGAGCCCAGGGGGGTACCGACCTTCCCGCTGATTGAAGAACCATTCGAGGTATTGAGTATCCTTGCCCGCTGTCGACAAGCCATGGGACGACGGCCATAGCCATCAAATACACAGTATTATTTCATACTTTCGCAAACGCAAGTAAACTGCACATGTAATCCTATCCTTCACTTTGCAACTTTCTTTAAGAATCCCAAGATGTAGCGGTTGGATTAATTGATGGGTATCGCCGGACTTCTTGCCCAAGTGCTCGCATTAACAAGTCAATTTCCTGTGCACATTGTGAATGATATTCCTCACCAAAAGCGTATAACACAAAAGGACACAAAAGGCAATTTTAACAGTTCCTATCCGAAAGGGCCTCCGTCAAAAATTTTTGTGAAAACTTTCAGAGATTTTCATTGTGGGGGATTCCTGACTATGATCACAGGCACGGCCATATTAAAGATATGTAAGAGGCGTTCTCGCACAACCATTGACCCCTTGAATTTTAGTCAAAATTTTAAAGCCCTTTGACAAATTTTGCAAAATCTGGGCCAGTTAAGATTTTCAAAGTTTTTTGTGGTTTCATTGTGTTGCAAGAGCTGACAAAATAAAAAGATCACCAATGGGTTGAATTTTATCGATTACAACTTCATATGGCATGAAACCAGTATTCGGGGCACACCCCAATTTTGGCCCAAGGACGAGGCCAGCTGAATGCAATCATGAAGATCGTCTTCAGTAGAAAAGGATTTGATTCCGCTTCCGGCGGAGCTCCAAGCCCAATCTTTCCAGATGGCAGATTATTATCTCTTCCGATTCCCGACAGACGGTCGACAATTTGCTACAAAGATATCCGATGGCATGAATACAATTTGGGCACCATTGTATCGGAACTGACGCGAGGTCGAATCCATAAAGCTCATCGTGCGCATCTTGATCCCGACCTATACCGTAAAAGTCTGCCCCGTCATCGTGGGTGGAAACCAATATTTGGCCAGACCGGATCAGCCAGGGGTCATCTCCGAAATCAAGGCATTAGTGAGGGTGATGTGCTTTTGTTCTTCGGGTTGTTCCAAAATGTAGTTTTCGAAGGCAAACGCATGGTATGGGACAAAAGATCACAAACGCGCCATATTATTTGGGGGTGGCTCCAGGTGGATCATATTGTTCAGGTGGATACCTGCGATAGAAAAAAGCTTAAGTGGGCTTCGTATCATCCCCATCTTAATCGAACACCTGATCCAAATAACACACTTTATATTGCACGAAAAACTCTTGACCTACCGGTTAAAATGGCAAAGCGACAAGATGGTTCCGGGGTTTTTCATCGCTTTTCGAAAAAACTGCGGCTAACAGCGCCGGATGCTGGAAGTGCGAGTGTTTGGAAACTCCCAAAATGGTTCTATCCAAAAGATGGCAGAACACCCCTTTCGTACCATAAAGACTTAAGTCGATGGCAGAGAACTGACCACGCCACAAGACTAAAAACAGTTTCAAGGGGTCAGGAATTCGTGCTTGACTGTGAGGAGTATCCAGAAGCCACAAGATGGCTCTATGGCCTTTTGATAGGTAAATGAAATCTTTCGTTGGCAACGTCATCGGCAAAGTTTTTCTAACTCTAAACGGTAGACAGAAAAACCGAATTTTGCCCCGGCCGTGAGCGCGGCGGGAGAGTTAAAGGGACGGCAAATAGGTATCTTTTCCTCCAAGGGTCACATGATAAAAGGCACCCGAATAATTTATCCTCAAGGGACGAGCCATTTCTGATCCTTTTTATATGAAGCTAATATTATAACGAGCCTTATAGCTTTTTATCAATAACTCTGTCAAGAATGAAGACCTGACCCCGTTGTC
>DRHF01000097.1 GCA_011049715.1 Desulfobacterales bacterium | reverse complement strand
CGATGAATCGTGCGCGCCAGAATTTCTTTGCCGGTACCGCTTTCTCCACTGATGAGTACGGGGTAATCGCTTTTAGCTGCCTTTTGCGCGGCGAAAAGGACCGCTTTAAAATGCAGATCTTCGCCTATCAATTCTGAAAAGGCCGCTGCTAGTTTCTTTTTGGCGGGTTTTTTTAATAGTTGATCGGAATCGTGGGGCTGCTCGGGGATGACGTTCGGAACATCCGCAGAAGAAAGATTTGTATCTGCCAAAAGGAGAAAATGGTTTTCATCTGACTCGGATTTGTTTAATAAATATACAAAAGCGTCGATTTTGGAATCATCGAGGGCAAGAGCTATGCGTTTTCGAGCGAATGCCTTTTCCGAATTCAGAACATGTAGATCCAAGTCTGCGAATTCGTGGTTCAATTTACCTCTGGCAGCCGGATCGAGGCGATTATACAGCTTTTCAAAGGCGTCATTGGCGTAAATGATGATGCCTTTATTAAATATAGCCAATGCGCCGGCAGGTTTTCCGCTAAATGGATCGGTAAAATTGGATGTGTTCATCAAAGAATCCCCTATAAAGTTTATGTATCTTGTTTCATTATTAGGCAGGTTTTTATAAAAATTCAACCCCAAGATTAAAATTCAGCCTGGAATCCCAAATCTTGTTTCATTATTAAACAGTTTTTTTATACGGATTCAGGCTAAGAAAAGAAAAACAGTGTAACCTGATAATATCTTTAATAAAATCATTGCTGGCATAAGAATTGCAAGATTTTGTAATAGTTTAGCGCTTTGAAAAAACATTAACGAATTGTCGGGCCGTGGGGATTTCTTTGCAGGAGACCGCATATGTATAACCCATTCAATGGAACGGCCTTCGACCCGAACTCAGGCCGAGGGGCAGTTCGTCCCCGAAATTTGTCCCGGGATATCCCCTGAAGATGACCTCCGCTGACACGTTCGCCTCCTCTGCCTGCACCAGATCCCTAATTCACGGCCATGGAGCGTTCGACAAGCGCTGAACACTTTTGTGATGCAACCCGTTCTACCTTATTTTTTAGCGCTAAAAGGAAGATCAAAGAATTAACCAAAACAAGAAATTCGAGAATTAGAAAGGAGGGAGAATCATGACAGAAATTAAAGATCTTGAAATTTTGTTTAAGATGGGGAAAATAACACGCCGAGAGTTTTTGGCTCGGGTATCCGTACTGGGTCTCACGGCAGCGTTGTCTCCTACCTTGTTCGCCACTTCTGCACATGCTTCAGCCCCAAAAAAAGGCGGCAGATTTAGAATGGCCTTGCGCGGTGGATCGACCGCCGATGCCTTGGATCCTGCAAATATGAGCGATGATTATATGATAAACTTCAAAAATCAACTCCGAAACTGCCTGGTTGAAATTGATCACAAGTTTAACCCCGTCCCCGAATTGGCCGAGAGCTGGGAGGCCACACCAGATGCCGTGAAATGGGTCTTCAAGCTTCGCAAGGGCGTCGAGTTTCACAACGGTAAGACTCTTGATGCAGAAGACGTAATTTACTCCATAAATTACCACAGGGGCAAGGATTCTAAATCAGCCGCTAAAGGCCAACTTGCCCCAGTTACAGAGATTAAGGCTGACGGAAAGTATACGGTGATTTTCACTTTGAAATCAGGCAATGCAGACTTCCCCTTTATCATGAGTGACCATTACTTGACCATATCTCCAGCCGGGACAAAGGGAGCCGATTGGGAGAAAGGGATTGGTACTGGTGGCTATATTCTGGAGAGCTTTGAACCGGGTGTCCGGGGGTTTACCAAACGAAACCCCAACTATTGGAAGGAAGGTCGAGCCCACTTTGATGAAATTGAAACTATCCATATTGCGGATCTTTCAGCCAGAACCAATGCCCTGAGGACAGGTAAAATCGATTATATGGCCCCGGCCGATACAAGGACCGTTCATCTGCTGAAAAAGATACCGGGTATTGAGGTTATTGTGGTTCCCTCGGGATTACATTTCTATCTGCCTATGATGATCGATGTACCACCCTATGACAACAATGACGTTCGACTGGGCCTGAAATACGCCATCGACCGAGAACAGATGGTTAATAAGAGTTTAGGCGGGTATGGCAGGGTCGCCAATGACCATCCCATATCACAGATGCATCGTTATTATGCCCATGAACTGCCTCAGAGAGAGTATGACCCGGACAAGGCCAAGTTTCACATGAAAAAGGCCGGGATGGAAGGCCATACTTTCAAACTGCATTCCGCCGAGGAAATTGGCTGGCTGGATTGTGCATTGCTTTACAAAGAACACGCCGCCAAGGCAAATATCAACATAGAAGTGATACGTGAACCCCTTGATGCCTATTGGAGCAACGTCTGGTTGAAAAAGCCTTTTGTCTCAAGCCAGTTGGGTGGACGCGTTTCAGAGGATTGGATGTTCACCCTTAGTTTTGCGGCTGAGTCAACCTGGAACGACACTCACTGGAAGCATGAGCGGTTTAACAAGCTGCTCAAAGAGGCCCGGGCCGAGCTTAATGAGCCGAAACGCCGCGAGATGTATGTAGAGATGCAAAGGATTGTTCGTGATGAAGGCGGTTCTATCGTTTACATGTTTAGGGATTGGGTAGAGGCTGCAAGCTCGAAGGTGAAATACGGGAAAATTTCTGGTAATTTTATCGCAGACGGCTGCAGGAACTCAGAACGCTGGTGGTTTGAATCTTAACAAAAATTAAGTGAAAAAGCTATTTAATAAAGTAGGCCGTACCCATTACGTACGGCCTACTTTATTTTACAATTTCGATGCCTCTTAAAGAAATCGATAATGGATTTTGAAAAATTAAAAATTAACCTGACTCAAGATGAAAAGGAAATATTAAACCGCAGGGATGGTCCGGTAATGGAAAAAGTGCTGCGTACTATCGTTTTTTACGGAGAGGTGCTCGATGCGGATAGACTTGTTGAAATAACTAATAGCGGCCATTTGGTGATTACCTACGCAATCCCGGGAATTGCACCATCTATGGAAATGCTTGATGAACTTATCGACTCAAAAATGAAAGTGGAGAAATCTTTTACCCTTGATCCGAAACCACCACTTGATTTTGAGAATTGGAACCTAAAGCCTGAGCAGAAAAAACTTCTCCTGCAGATGTATGCAGACCAAAAGGAATATGATAAAAAAATGCTCCTCCTGGGTCTTCGTGATCCCGATGCATGTACATGTACGCCCTACCTAATGGAAGTGGGAAATATTCCGAAACGAGGCGATATCCTGGCATGGTCAGAATCGGCATGCGTTATTTATGCGAATTCCGTATTAGCTGCAAGAACAAACCGGAATGGCGCGATCATTGATCTCCTGTCCAATCTGGCGGGAAAGACACCTCTTGCAGGTCTTTTAACCGACGAGGGGAGAAAAGCCGACTGGCTTATAAAAATTACCACTGAAAAACTGCCGGTTCCGCAGCTGCTTGGCGCGGCAATAGGTGAAAAAGTGTTAGCGGGAGTTCCGTTTATTAAAGGCCTGGATAAATTTCTTGGATCTGGGATTAATTCCAGGACCCGTGATTATCTGCATGATATGGGCTCGGTATGCGCGACCGCTGGCGCAGTGGGTCTGTATCATGTCGAAAATATAACTCCCGAGGCGATTGATTTTGGAACTGATTTAATAACAGAGGATTTTAGAACATATGTGATTGGTGATGACGAACTAAAAAAACCTGAGGATTATATTTCGGGTAAAAGTGAAGGTAGAACTCCAAAACCGGAAAAATGTTATTTGGGTTGTCCGCACTTTAGCCTGGAACAATTGTCCTGGTGGTCTCAAAAAATTGATGAAGGTTTAAAACGAAGCGGTCAAAAAGAAATACCTGTAAAAACGACCGTCTGTGCGGCTCCACAAATATTAAAGAAATTCAAAAAAAGCAAAGCCTTCCTGATGCTTGAAAAGGCCGGGGTAAAATTCAGTTTCGGATGTCCGCTGTTTGATGAGTTGGGTGAAGGGGAATCCATAATTACAAATTCTTATAAATTGCATACCTATACCTCCGCCCAATTCTATCCGGATGACATACTTCTAAGTATGCTGTTTAACCAGAAATCCTGAAAGGAAAAAAATCTTGAAAAAGCAATTTACAGGAAGGCCGGTCCTGCCGGGAAATGTAGAAGGTGAAGCCCGGGTAAGTCGAAAGGGATTCAATATATATGCAAGTTTTTTTACCAGTATTCATATTAAATCAGATAAAGCGATATGCGCTGACGGCGGAAATAAAGAGCTTTTTGGAAAAGAACTGGCAGGTAAAATTATCTGTCTTCCAAAAACAGTCGGTACAACTTCCGGAGGCGCTGTATGGCAGAGACTTATTAATCTTGGCAACTCACCAATAGCCGTATTATTTTCAGAACAAATTGATTCCCTGGCTGCCGGTGGCTTGATTGTCGCAGATATATGGACTGACAAAAGGATTTATGTAATTGACCAGCTTGGTGATGAATTTCTTGATACAGTAAAAAACAATGATAGAATAAAAATTCATCAGGACGGATCGATCATGATAAATGGATAAACCACTGTCTTATAGGTATATCCGGAAAATTTTAATAAATACGCTATGACAAAATATTCGAGTCTGCACTTTTAACTATAGATTCCATTTCCTTGACCATATCCTCGGACAGAGTGGAGGGCCCCCCCTTCTCTATCAACGCCTCGTATAATTCTGTAGCCCTGGTAATCAGGTCTTTTTCCCCTTGTCCGGCCCAGGTTTCTCTATTTTGGCGAATAAAAGATCGGGGTTGAAAAGCATCCCTGCAGTGTCGATAAGTATGATCACTTGTAACAAAATGAGCTCCAGGCTCGACCGTCATTAGATCTTTCCAGGCCATAGTCTCATCGCTAAACTTTGGTTCTGAAACAATGCGTCTGACCATACCGTTTACTTCGTCATCAATAACCAGTTGAACGGGGCTAGTGATGGTACCCGTTGCAAGAACTGCAGCGCCACCCAGAATATCCACGCCTGACGCTGCAATCAGCAGAGTGTGCAACGTCTTTTCGATCATGGATTGCGCAGCCATATCAGGGGAGTCGCTAGCGGAGCCGTTGGTGTTGGTCGGCAAATTAAAAGCGGCCTTCATAAACTGGCCGGCCATCGCACCACCTTGGAGTGCTTCGGCGGTAGACTGCATAGCCTTACCGGTGGCCATATTTAAAGTATATATATAGGGTGTTGCAATGATGGGTGCACCCGGTTGAATGACCTGGGATGTCACTACCATGGCCAGGACCTCCACAGCAGATAAAAGCACGGCACCCGGCATAGTAATCGGTGCTGTCGCACCGGCGTTTGGTAAACTGCAAGCGAAGATTGGGATACCCTGACTCGAGGCCCGGAAAATAATATCCGCGTCCATATATTTGAATTCCAATGGGCTCAAAGCACAGGCGATAATGCTCGCTACAGGGTTCGCTTTCATCGCCTCCTCTCCTCCGGAAGCAACCTCGACAAGTTTAATCAGATACTCAATGCTCTTTTGGCTATAAGGTTGAATGCAAACATTTTTATGGATGTTTTGAAGCGCAGTGCTTATTGCATGCACATCTGACGATAGCCCAGGTACATCACTGGGAGTCGGAGTGGCGAAGATATCCATATGTTCCAGTTTATCTGCCAGCCTTGCAAGCGTTGCCACATCAGAAAGCGTAACCTTTCGGCAAACACCTGATTGAGGCTCTAAATAGGATTGAGCACCCGTACCCGTCCGAACGTGGAAGGTGCCGTCCTGGCGAGGCACTACTAATTGAAAATTTTTATTTCTTGCACCGATCGTAAACTTCTTAGGGGCCGAATCAATCATTTCTTCTACCAAAGTTCTGGGAAAGCAGGCTATCCGGGTGTCAAAGTCAACCTTGCCCCCAGCCTTGGACAAAAGTTTTAACACAACAGGGTGGTCTATTTTGACACCACGTCTTTCGAGCAGTTTAAAAACCCTGTCCCGCATAACCTCTATATCATTTTGAGAAAAAAAGGCAATACTTGAAGAAAGTAGCATGATATACACCTCCGATCATTGGTCCGGTTATATAGACTGATTGAATTAAACTACCGCTGATGGCTGCCTTGATATCTAATTTAGCTTCAAAGGTTTAAAGGATAACTGACTGCAACATTTGGGCCATCGTGTTTAACACATTGTTTTTATTATGATAATTTTGGATATCCGGATAGGACAAGAAATATTATTGTTTAATTAGTATACAACCTTGAACTTGTATGTCAAGACAAAATGGGGCACAATATATGGGGTTTCAGGAATGCGGTACGGCAGAAAGGGTTGTGAAAGGTTGCAAAAAGAGGGGAGTAGATGTGATCACCTGTTAAATCGATGGGAATTGCCCCATTTTGAGCCAATTTTGGACGGGCTTATCCATTGAATTCCCAGTTTTTTTATTATGAAGCATACATTTCTGTGTGATAATCGGTATCGCGACAGAGATCATCCTCACAGGATGGGATCTGGGAATCTGCTTAATCTATGTGGATGTTCAGGTTTTTTCGAAACGCTTTAGGCGATACATCCGAATCGATCAATGTGGGCACGTCGTCATCTGTACCGGCTTTTTTTCGCAACCCACGTGATTTATTACTTTAAAAGCCGTAGTATCTGACCATTTGTTCGCCTTTATTGGGAATATGGGTGGTCAGTCAGCTGGGCAAACCAATCCAGAGCATCGAAGGTTTTTGATGTCTTGCCGTCCTTTGATTCATAAACGACCTTTGCCCCATCCGAAAAATCATTTGCTGGAATGTAAAAATGCTTTTGTCGTGAAGAAGCCTTGTCGCAAGGAAAAAAACAACCTCTGCGCATAATAAAATAAATAAAATCATAATGACGTAAAAGAAAAATCGCTTTGTAATTCCCATTATACCATTAGTACTTCTCTACAAAATTCAGGGATTATATCGTCTTTTTTATGCCGGACTGTGGGTAGATGCTGGAGAACGCTTTGACGAGGACCCGCGACTCTGGTGGGCCAGGAACCGAACCCACCCGTGGCAGATCAGCTGATGCGCCGCTCGCGGCCTGCGTAGTACTTCTCCCGCAAGTCGCGCTTGAGGATCTTTCCGGCGCCGCTCTTGGGCAGCTCATCCATGAACTCGATCGACTTCGGCACTTTATAGCCGGCAATCGAGTCTCTGCAGTGCTCGATGATCTCCTCGGCCGTGGCCTCGGCCCCCGGCTTGAGCACGACAATGCCTTTCACGGCTTCGCCCCACTTCTCGTCCGGCACCCCGATCACCGCTGCTTCCAACACGGCGGGGTGGGTGTAGATGGCGTTCTCCACCTCGGTGGAGTAGACGTTCTCCCCACCGCTGATGATCATGTCTTTTTTGCGGTCCAGCAGAAAGATGTAGTGCTCGTCGTCGATGGTGCCGATGTCGCCGGTGTAATACCATCCGTTTTTGAGCACTGCCTCGGTCTCGGCTTCTTTCTTCCAGTAGCCCTGCATGATGTTGGGGCCTCGCGCGATGATCTCGCCTACCTCCCCTGGTTTTACGTCTTGCCCATCTTCGTTTACGATCCGCACCTCGACCCCGATAATTTCTCTGCCGCAGGACAGGAGCCGCCGGGTCAGTTTTTCCGGACCTTCCGTGTGATGTTCATCGGAGTACAGAATCGTGAGAGTAGGTGAGGTCTCCGTCATCCCATACCCCTGGATGAAGTCGCAGCCGATCACCTCCATCGCTTTCTTCAAGAGCTCGACTGGCATCGGGGCAGCGCCGTACACGATCGTTCGCAGGCTGGATATGTCGTAGTTGCCGACTTCCGGATAATTGACGACAAAGTTGATCATCGCCGGTACGAGAATGACCATCGTGATTCGTTCTTTTTGAATGAGTTCCAAGAGCACTTTAGGATCGAACATCTTGACAAATGTGTGTTTCGATCCGTGTATGACGTTGGCATACATCGCGGCCCCGTTCGCCAGATGAAACATGGGTGCCGCATGGCAGTAAACCTCACCTTCCCCACCATTTTCGAACGGGAAGTTCATCAGATTGTGGTACGCGTTCGACCTGAGATTACGATGGCTCAACATGACGCCTTTTGCCAATCCAGTGGTCCCGCCGGTATAGAAAATACCACTCAAGTCCTCTTCTTCCACGGTGACGGATGGCATCCCTGTGGACGATTCGGCAATCAGAGTCTCATAATCCAACATTCCGTCCGGTACTTCTTTGACTCCGCTGGTGAAGATCGTTCTTTTCAATGACTTCAGCTCAGCCATGACGGGTTCAATGAGTTGCAGGAAGTTTTCGTCGGTAAAGAGGGTCCCGGATTCCGAGTCGTTCATGATATATTCGAGCTCTTTGGGAGCCAAACGGTAGTTCAGCGGAACAATGGTAACGCCGATGACGGCGGTCGCGTAGTAGAGCTCCAGGTAGCGGTGGCAGTTCAAAAGGAGGGTGGCAACTCGGTCCCCCTTCCGAACGCCCTGGTCCGTAAGGGCATTCCCCAGCCTCAGAACGCGCTCGTTGAACTGCCCGTAGGTATACTGGGCGTCTCCGCAGGAAACGGCAGGCGCAGATGGGTTCAGTTTTGCCTGATGGCGCAGTCCGTCATAGAGATTCATCAATTGGCCTCCTCTCTAATGTGTCAAGTGTATTGAGAAAGGGATTGTTCCGCATTCGTCCTGTTTGAAATACAGTGAATGTGGTTAACGATTTATCATGATTAGGAAAATTTGCAAGAATTTTGATGGTGGAACCAATTAGGATAGGTGCTAGCTAAGCTCAACTTTTCCGTAACATTCTGATTTTATATACCATAACACTTATGAAGGGATAGAGAGTGTTCTTCCGTGGCTTCCGGATGATCAAAACTTCGGACTGTGGAATTTGACACCGTTTCCTAATTCGTCAGACATAAAACCTTATCGGGAAATAGTAACTTTTAAACCTTTGACTACCGTATCGGTACCTTAAAAATTGAGAGGTGGGAAAATATTACGACTGGTGCATCTAATCTGCTTCAAACCGTAAGGGATTACTCTTGCCCAAAAATCATTAGCAGTTATATTGAAAATGGTCTCCGGCTTTATGAGCAAGAGCTACTTCACGGCAATATGAGACGGCTCGGAGATTACATACATAGATGGCAGCGGTGGGTAATAAGTAGCGGCCCGGGTGTTTCTAAAAGTGAAATAGATATTGCGAACGAGGTGCCTGCTGAGCTCCTAACGCTGAAACCACCGCTTGAGGCCAATACATCCTACCAGCCCGGATGCCATTAGCAGAAGGGCCAGCGGCAAGGATAACTGACTGAAACATTTGGGCCATCGGTTCTAACGAAGTGTTTCTATTAGAATTATTTTGGCTATCCTGGTAGAGCAAGAAGTATTATTGTTTAATTAGTATACAATATTATCAATCGAGATCATATTGTTTCAGTTTAGTATAAAAAGTCCTCCGGCTGATGCCAAGAATCTTGATGGCCTCTGATCTGTTTTTGGCTTGTTGCAGCACACCCTTAATGACCTCTTTTTCCGTATGCTGAAGCGCTTTCGAAAGGAGTCCGAAGTCCTGGCTGCCTTCGAAGGGGTGACGTCGGTTTTCACTGGTATCTCGATTTCGGTTCTCTTTTGACAAAAGAAATTCGGGGAAATCATCTGCCGTGATCAGGGAACCGGTCGCCATGGTAACGGAATAATCGATCACGCCTTTGAGTTCGCGGACATTCCCGGGCCATTGATAGGTGCGCAAGCCATCAAGGCAATCGTCCGAAAACTCAAGGGTCCGTTTCTGATGTTTGATATGT
>DRHF01000096.1 GCA_011049715.1 Desulfobacterales bacterium | reverse complement strand
TCGTATATTCTGCGATCCCGGACAAGCCAGGACCATAGCGTGTAAAGAAATTTTTCCTTTTGATTGGATGGAGTCACCTGCCATTTTTTATCACCCTCAGCAAGCTTGCTCCGCAATTCCAGCAGCATTCTGGGTATGTCGATATCGACCGGACACGCATCTTTACATGCACCACAAAGCGTTTCCCCTTGGCAAAGGTGCTCCGCCCGGTTGATACCGACCAAAAGAGGTGTCACAACAGCACCGACCGGTCCTGAGTACGGATAACCGTATGCATGTCCGCCGATTTTTCCATAAACAGGGCAAACATTAAGACAGGCTGCGCAGCGGATACAACAGAGCATTTCCCTGAAGGCAGTATCGGCGAGTATCCGGGTGCGGCCGTTATCTAGGATAACCAGGTGAAATTCCTCCGGCCCATCACCCTGGCCGGGAAAAGTGGGTCCACCGATATAGCTGACGTATGTCGCCATATGCATTGCTGCAGCGCCGATGCACAAAAGCCTCAAAAGTGGGTTGTGGTCCTCCAGTCTGGCGGTAACCCTCTCCATACCCATAAAGCTCACATGGACTTTTGGCAGGGTGCTCGACATGCGAATATTCCCTTCGTTGGAGACAACCGTAATATGTCCGGTTTCGGCACATGCCAGATTGCAACCGGAGATTCCCATGTCAGCAGTGAGAAATTTTCTCCGCAACGCTTTTCTTGCAGCCTGGGTCAACGCCGGCGGGTCATCGGTAAACGGAATATTCAATTTTTCAGCAAAAATTTTTCCGATCTCTTTTCTGGTTTTGTGAATCGCCGGGGCAATAATGTGGGAAGGATGTTCTCCGAACAGTTGAATAATGTATTCGCCCAGATCCGTTTCCGCCACTTCGATGCCGGCGGCCTCAAGCGAACTGTTCAAACCGATTTCTTCGGTTACCATCGACTTTCCCTTAACCGCCAGTTTTACATTGTGTCGGCGAGCGATCTGCAGGCAGTAGTCTACCGCAGCTTCCCCGTCCTTGGCAAAAAAGACATGACCACCATTTTTCCGAACATTCTCGGCCAGCTTTTTTAAAACAATATCAAGGTTGTTTATGGTGTTTATCCGAATATCATGGGCCAGGTGGCGCAAAGCCGGCCCCTCGGGAAGGTTCTTATAGCCCTCGGCCGTACCGGTTCCAAAACGCTCTTGAAGGTTTGCCAGTGCCTCTTGAAGAACCGTATTCTTTATTCCTTTGACCGCTTCTTCTCTGTATTTTTCCGTGGTGATCTCAATCATAAAAAACCAAACCCAAACTATTTGTTCCGAACCGATGAATTTCCAATCAAAGGCCGGCAAGAAGTTGTGCAATATGCAGGGTTTTAACAGAAGATCTCTTTCTGCTCAATCGGCCCTGGATATTCATCAAACAACCGATGTCGCAGCCGGTGACAATATCCGCCCCTGTCGCTAAAATGGTTTCCACTTTTTCATCCAGTATTGCGATCGAAATTTCCGGATATTTTATCGAAAAGGCGCCACCAAATCCACAGCACCGGTCGGAATTTTTCATCTCAACAAACTGAAGGCCTTTTATATTCTTTATCAGCTTTCGGGGTTGTTCATGGATACCCAAACCACGAAGAAGATGGCAGGAGTCGTGATAGGTGGCTTTTCCGTTAAAATTCGCTCCGACACTTTCAATCCCAAGGGCATCAACCAAGAACTCGGTCAATTCAAATGTTTTCGCACCCACGCGCCTGGCCCTTCGCAACCATTTTTCATCATTGCGGAATAAATCAAGATAATGATGTTTTACCATATAAGCACACGATCCCGAAGGACATACAATGATTTCAGCCCCTTCAAACAAACTGACAAATTTTCGAGCTGCAACCCTTGCGGCCTTGCGATACCCTGAATTAAATGCAACCTGCCCGCAGCAGGTATGCTCGGTCGGACATGTCACAGGGATACCAAGTTTTCGAAAAATTGACACCGTGGCATTCCCAACCTCGGGATAGATGCCGTCGACGAGACACTGTATAAATAGCGTTACCGTTTTTTTATCGGCCATAGCGGATTATTTTCTAAGTCGATAACTCGAGTTTCGAACCCCCGATGGGGCATGGCGCCGTATCTGGTGGGAGGTAAATAAAATTTTTTATGCAAAAATACAAGGATCTTCTTATAATTAAAGGTGCAAAACTTGATTCAGGTGGTCAAAGGTCTCATGTTGAATGGCATTCCACCACTGGAGGCTCGTGCTCTGCATGACCGATGATCACCCTCTTTAAACCGATCTTTTCAGCCCTTTTAAGGAGATGTGCCGAAATCCTTCTCGCGCTCTCCAGTGCACCCGGCTGATCAGCCTTGTTGAGAAACAACAATCGGTCTGCGTGGGGGGGGGCTCCTTTCATAATCCCCTCTTTATGCAAGATGGCGGTGGCGACCACCGATTCCGTGAGCGGTTCTCCCATGACCAGCCCAGTGATCGTGGAAAATAACCTGGGCCTGAAGACCGATCGGTTGTCCAGGGGCTTACCAATTGCATCCAACCCCAAGACACCAATGACGATATTGGAACAGGCGGGAATCACCGGTTCGTCGGGGCCGGGCACTTTTATCGATCTTCCGGCCGCACCGTCCGCTTCTACCAGTATCCATCGAAACATCCCGGAATACCAGAGTTCGTCGACAAAATCGGGGGGAAATCCCAATACCTTTTTATTGGAGCTGATTTGGGCGCCTGCTGAAAAGTGACGGTGAATCTGAAAAATATTCCTTGCCTTGGAAAGAAGTTCCTCGGAAGAAACGGAATAAATCACACCAGGAGACTGGTCCGGAGTGGGCATCCGGATCTTGGTTGTGGTGGTGGTTAAAACCGGTCCCCCTTCCTTTGAAAGTTCTCGGGCAAGTCTAAACATCAAGCTTGTTTTTCCACCTGCGCCTGAAAAACTAACAACTCCTCTTCTGTTCAAGGCCAGGGCTTCCAAAAGAGATTGATGCGCAGATATGGAGGTGCACTCACTGTTTCGGTTCAAAGATTGACTCCGTTAAACCTTCTCAGAACGGCCTCTAAAACGGAGCCGGCGATCGCCCTCGCTTTATCGGAAATGGAGTAGCAATATGTTTTATCCCCTCTGGGATCGATGTCCCCAATCTTTAGCCCTTTATTCACACGCGTCTCTTTTCGGATCAATCCTCTAATTACACCTTCTACGCGGCCAACGATCTCTGCCCGCATCTTTCCGTCATCCACTTTCCCAATGATATCACCGTGTTCAACCATATCTCCAATCTTTCGCGTGGTCCGAAAAATACCGGTTGCCGGCGCCCGCAGCACGCGTTGGGCTGAAAATCCGCCGATGTTACCCGGGATTCCGGTATTCGGCTCGGCACTTCCATGAGTAAAAATTTTTCCCAGATGGTGCCCTCGGTTGGTCTCAATCACCATATGAACATCATTTTCCGCAACGAACCCCGGGCCCAGACCGATGACCAATGGGGCTTCTTTCATACGGGTGCCTAGATTTTTTTTTGCCAAAATGGCATCCACAACCACATCCGGCTGAACCCGCTCAATGAACCGCCAATCGGGATCAGCGACAACAACAATTTTTCCATCTCCCCAAGCGCGTTGAAATATTCTGTTTCGATTTTGATCACGAGTCATCTTATCGTTGTTCAGGGTGTCATTCTCCTGGCCCACGAATTTTAATCCGGAGATGGCCTCAACACCTTCTACCACTTTGCGCCCTTCGTAGATTGCATCACAAAAGGAAACACCACGGCGAACGGCAATGGGATGCCGAACTTCCATCATGAAAATTTTACGAATATTCGCCATATAGAGACGGCATGCGATTGCGCTGGCCATCTCACCGGCACCTTTAATCCCGATAATCAGTTGATGAACTGAAGACATTTTTCGAAAATTTCCGCTTTATTTGAAGAGCCCGGATTAGGTGATAAATTCAGCTGGCTGAATCCCGACCGCGGATGGGTGATGACTGCTGACGATATTTCTTCGATACTCTCCGGATTCGTTGTCGCGTTCCGACAAATTAATGATCTCCCCTTTTCGGAATGCACCACCGCCATCAGGACAGACAAGCACGACTCGAGGTCTCGTCCTATTAGATTCACCAGGCGTATCGACCACCAGCGCCATCTCACCGTTTTCCAGTTTCAACAGCGTCCCCACAGGATAAACGCCGAGTAAATTGATAAACCATTTCAACAGGATCGGATCAAAATCCCTCTTTGACCCCTCAAGCAATAGACCCAAAGCGCGGTCGGGACTCAGCGCCGTTGGTCGATATATCCGAGGAGAGGTCAGTGCATCATAAACATCTGCAATGGCGAGGATTCTCCCAAACAAGCTGATCGGTTTCTCCCATTTTACCGTGGGATATCCCGACAGATCATATTTTAAGTGGTGTTCAAAGGGGGGAAGAATGATTCTGGCTTTGAGATCTCTGAAGGCCTGCAGCTTGAGAATCTGGCGAACACTATTTAAGGAATGCTTTTGCACCTCCTTGAACTCCGTTTGATCCAACTTCCCCGGTTTATTGATAATCTCTATGGCGACATCCACCTTCCCCAGGTCGTGGAACAGCCCGCAAATCCCCAGCCTTACTAAAGACTTGCGCGAAAGACCGATCTGCTGCCCAAGGCACATGGAAAGGATGGCAACGTTTACCGAATGGGTGTAGGTGTAATCATCATAGTCCCTTATGGTGCACAAGCCTAACAGGATGGGATCATCTTCGATAACCAGATCAGCCAGATTTTGAACAACACGAACGGCTTTACGTATCCCTGTCCGTTTCCGGGAGGATATTTTTTCAGCCACTTCCTTCACCGTATTGTAAGCATATGCATAGATTTTTCTGGTTTTGTCTTTTTTTTCAATGGAAATATCATAGATGTTCATTTCGGGTTCGAGCAGGATTTCCACCCATTGAAAATTTCCTTTCTCTATATTCTGGCAGAGCCATTCAAAGGGGTTTGTTTCAGCTACCGCATGGTTGAGCATACGGGCAAATGTGAAGATTTCTTTCTGAGGGCAATTTTTTATGCCATGACCAAAACGAAACCCGATCAGATCAAGCTTCTCAAAGTAAGTCAGAACTGCATAGGTCATGGCAGCTGTCTCCCTTCGATAAAGAAGCTTTTCATTCTGAATGTAGAATCTTCCACGGGAGGATTCAATCGTCATGTGGTCCTCCCCTCCCATCAACGCTACCACCGTACGGACAAAGTCTTTCGCAGCTTTGATCAGCAATTCATTGTTGTCCTGATGGATTTTGACCATTTGGGTCAGCCTTCCCAATAATATAATCAATTTCTCTCTCATCAATAGCTGATGCCGCTTATTATCTAAATTTGCGGAAGTGGGATCACTGTTCATTTTTTAGTTCCAATGCGCTCTGATACGCATTCCGTACGCCCGGAAACCGACTTTTGGAAGCCAGATTTAAAATCTCCCTCGCCTCTTTATTTTCAAGCTCGAGCAGCGCCAGTGCCGCGCCCTGTTGGTGCATCGATTTTCCAAGTCCCGGTATCCAGGCTTTGTTCAATAGCCTATCTTTTAAAAACGGAATAGAACGTCTTGAGCCACACCTGCCGAGCGTGCGGTATGTATCCAAAAGCTGTGGAAACACTTTTCGGTTAACCCGCTGTTTTCCAAGATAATCGACCAAAAGGTTCTCTGCCTCTTCGCTCCGTTTATGTCCCAGGTATTCGAGGAAGCACCGGCGAATGTTATCGCTCGAATCTTCAATCAACGGAAACAATTCCCTTATACCGGCTGATTTTCTTCGAACCAATGCCTTGAGGGTTTCTTCTCGAATCTGTTCCGAAGGGTCATGGACCATTTTGAGGAGCGACCGGTCAACACTCTCATCTTTCATAAACCCCAGAATATAAATGGCCTTTTGAACCAGATTTTTTTTGGGGTGATCGAGTAAACGTATCAGGGGGCGAAGATCCCGGGTAGCCAAAGACCCGATGACCTCCATAAGGCTTTTATGGATAGTTGATGACGGCACCTCAAGCAACATCGGGCCGAGGGTTAAAATCGCCTGTGGTGAGAGGAGTAAAAGCATTTGCCGCATTTCTTTGATTATATCCGGATCTTTTTCTTCTATTTTCAGCCATGCCTCGGAGAGGGTGGAAAGAACCTGAGGACTCGAAATCATAACGAAAAAATCTTCTAACAAAGGAAGTGCCCAAAACCTTTCAGTCTTATAACTGCGGTAGATCTCACGCATGCTGTTCAAAAGCTTGGATGCAGACTGAAAGTCCCCTTTTGCAATTGTATTTTGTAAAGATTCCCGTATAAAATCGAGGACAACTGCAAAATCCTCTTTTTCCTCCTGCATTTTCATAAAAACCAAAAGAACGTCAAACAGGTCAGCATCAAAATTACGGTGTTCTTCTTCATGGACAAAATTTAAGGTCTCTTTTATTTCTTCAGCGGTCAGCTTCCACACCGATTTATCCAGTCCCGGATCGGCTATGCTGGGCACATCCGCCTGATTCTCAATATGTTTGTCCAGCCCAAGATGTTCCTCTTCCATGACTTTGAGACGAGAGAAATCAATGAGCACATCTTCTTCCCACAACAGCTCATTGGTACCGTAATTCAGACTTGAAAATTCAGCCTCCCATAGCGCTGTCACGATATCTCCCTCAGCCTCTTCTTTTTGGGCTTTGTAGCGATCTATAATCTTGATAAAATCTAAAATCTCCTTTCGCCCTAACCCCTCCTGAAACTCCAGCCACTGTATGCCGTCTCTGTAAAATAAAAACGCTGAATTCTCCGGGTCCGGAGGCCCCTGGTGAATCACATCGCCACGATAAAGGAGTCGCTCTCTTTCGACATCGATTCGAAGGTTACCGTAATTTTTAAAGAATCGATCGAGGTGGGTTTTGAAATCGGCGATTGACCCTTTTGATATCGCATGGTGTTCAGGGTATAAGGAGTAGTTCTTTATGGCCAAAAAAAATTTTATGGCCACATCCTTCACCTGTTGAAGTTCGTCATCTCCAACTTGCCGGGTAATGGACTTTTCCGTCATATAAATTCTTACCTTGTTTCCAGAATGATTTTTTTTTAGACATGCTTGGTTTTTCGGCTCTGCATTTAAAGCCAAACGCAACAAGTCGATTGCTATCATCTCAGGTTTGTGGTATCTAGTCAAACAAATCGATCATCGACCCACCTTCGTTCAAATAAAACAGGCCATCCAAAATCAACCTGAAATTAAAAGAAAACGCCATGTTGATTTTAAATGTAAGCTGCGGATTAGAATTTAAAAATCTTTAAATACGAAATGGAGATGAATGATGGCGAAAAAACTCTGGCAACCATCCAAAGAACGGAGAACGCAATCAAACATGTTTCGGTTCATGAACTTCATCAATAAAAGGCACGGCCGAAACTTTGAAGAGTACGAGCCGTTGCACCAGTGGTCGATTGAAAATATCCCTGATTTTTGGGCCGCCATGTGGGAATTTGTGGGAATCATTGCTTCAACGCCCTATTCGGAAGTTGTCGATGATCTGGGCAGGATGCCCGGGGCCAGGTGGTTTACCGACGCCCGACTCAATTTTGCTGAAAATTTGTTGCGGCATCGGGATGATCAAATCGCCCTGATTTTCAAGGGTGAGACCCGGGATTCTGTCCGAATGACCTACCGCCAGCTTTATTCAGAGGTCGCCCGTGTTGCTATTTCTTTGAGAGAATCCGGGGTTTTGGCGGGTGACCGGGTAGTGGGATTTATGCCCAATATGCCCCAATCCATCATTGCTATGCTGGCAGCAGCCAGCATCGGTGCAACCTGGTCATCCTGCTCGCCTGATTTCGGTATTAAAGGGGTCCTCGACCGGTTCGGCCAGATCAAACCAAAAATTCTGTTCACGGCCAACGGGTATTTTTTTAAAGGCAAAGAGATCGATTCATTGGAACGGATTTCAAAGATATTAAAAGAACTCCCTTCCATCAAGAAGGTGATCGTGGTACCGTATACTCAGCAGGACCCAGATCTCAAACACATCCCCAATGCCATTCATTACGCAGATTTTTTAGCTCCTGAACCCGACCCGGAGATCAACTTCGAACAACTGCCCTTTGATCACCCACTCTATATCATGTACTCTTCCGGCACAACAGGCCTGCCCAAGTGCATGGTGCAAAGCGCCGGAGGTATTTTGATTCACCACATAAAAGAGCTGATGCTCCACACCGATCTCAAGCGTGAAGATACTATTTTCTATTTTACCACCTGCGGATGGATGATGTGGAATTGGCTGACCAGCTCCCTTTCAATCGGAGCTACTCTGGTTTTATATGACGGCAATCCGTTTTACCAGCATCCGGGCGTCCTTTGGGAAATGGCCCAGGATGAAAAAATCACGGTTTTCGGAACAAGCGCTGGATATATCGCCGCACTTCAAAACACAGGGATAAAACCGGGCGATCTGTACGATCTGACATCTCTTAGGTCTGTACTCTCCACCGGCTCGCCGCTTTCCGTCGAAGGGTTTGAGTTTGTCTACCGGGAAGTCAAGGCAGACCTGCAGCTAGCTTCCATCGCCGGTGGCACAGATCTAAACGGCTGCTTCGGGCTCGGTAATCCCTTGGGCCCGGTATATACCGGTGAATTGCAGTGCCGGGGGTTGGGCATGAACGTACACGCCTTTAACGAGGAGGGCAAACCGGTCATCAACCAAAAAGGAGAACTGGTGTGCACTGCACCGTTTCCGTCCATGCCGATATATTTCTGGGATGACCCTGATGGTAAAAAATACCATGCAGCTTATTTTGATGTCTACCCAAACATCTGGCGCCATGGCGACTTTATAAAAATAAGCGAACACGGTGGGATGGTTATGTACGGCCGATCGGATACAACATTAAATCCGGGTGGGGTCCGGATCGGTACGTCAGAAATTTATCGCCAGATAGAGCAGATGGAAGAAATTGAAGACAGCGTGGTGGTCGGCCAAAACTGGAAAAATGATGTCCGGGTCATTCTATTTGTCAAGCTCACGGACCGCGTCGAGTTGACTGAAGAATTGAAGCAAAAAATCGTATCAAACATCCGCAACAATATATCACCACGACATGTGCCGGCCAAAATTTTGAGTATACCGGACATCCCATATACTCTGAATATGAAAAAGGTCGAACTGGCGGTTAAAAAAGTAATCGAAAACCAGCCGGTGCTCAATAAAGATGCCCTGATCAATCCGGAAGCACTCGATTTCTATGCCGGACTGAAAGAGCTTCAGGAAGGGTAAAGGGGAATCCAAAAGGGATTTCGACACCGGTTCGAACTGAATTATATGCCCAAAGAAAAAAGAACCGCCGGAATTATTCTAGCAGCCGGACAATCCACCCGGATCGATAAGTTCAAATTGCTCATTAAACTCGAAGGAAAATATATCCTTGAATGGGTAGTGGACGCTGCATTGGAATCACGTCTGGCCCACATTATTTTGGTGTTGGGTTACCATTTTGAGAAAATTCAAAAGGCGTTGAATAAAAAGATCCGCCACCCCCGAATCGAGATCGTCATCAATCCCCAGTACCCTATTGGTCTGAGCCGGTCGCTCCGTAGCGGCCTTTTAGCGGCCAAGGGATCATTTCCTTCGGTGATGTTTCTCCTGGGTGACCAGCCGATGCTTGACGCCAAAACGATCAACATGTTATTGGATCGGTTCTGGAATTCGGAAAGGGAAATTTGTGTCCCGGTCTGCAGGGGAAAAAGAGGAAACCCCACTGTTTTTAGCCATAAGTATTACGACCAATTGCTACAAATCAAAGGAGATATCGGTGCGAGAAAAGTACTGGAAAAGTATGCTTCCCATATAATTCATGTCGAGATTGATCACCCCCTTGGTTTTCTGGATGTCGATACGGAAGTGGATCTCAAAGCTCTACAAAACAAGTTCAAATAAATTACTTCCATAAAAGGACGATTTGAAAACAAATAAGATTTGACTTTTTTAATAAATTACGTTTCATGTACGC
Source organism: Desulfobacterales bacterium (assembly GCA_011049715.1). Classification (GTDB taxonomy): domain Bacteria; phylum Desulfobacterota; class Desulfobacteria; order Desulfobacterales; family UBA2156; genus UBA2156. The sequence goes on along the minus strand of DRHF01000096.1, from coordinate 24,971 downwards.
AGGCATCTGTCCCCATAAGCACTAAATTATTTTTACACCGGAGGACTGTGAAAAGTTAACTGGAAAAAAATGAACATCGAATGTTGAATGGGAAAAGATGAAGAAACAGACTTTTTTTAGAAGAAAGGCTGCTCAAATATTCGGTGAGAATCATAAAGATCGTTGAACAGCTACCAAATAGTTGAATGTTCGGTATCGAATGTTTGTTTTTCATTCGACGTTGGACGTTCGATGTTCGATGTTCGACGTTCATCTTTCAAAACAACCTTGTACGACATAAATGTTATCTGTGAATGTTACAAAACAACTTAACGCATATGGCCTCTACCCCCAAGGGGATAGGGTCTGTTTTTATTTAAAAATATCTCGATTCCGGCTAAAATCGCATCTTCGATATTAAACTCTCTATTTTGAGAAAGGAGCAGCATGATGAGTGAAACAAGTAAATCGGCCAGGTTGTGGGCAGATCAGCAAGAATTTCTATTTCCATGCACCAAACCTTACTACGACGAGCCCCTTGCCATCGTGGAAGCCAACGGGGTGAAGGTCATCGATGCGGAGGGAGACGAATATCTCGATCTCTTCGCAGGCATTCTCACCACATCCATTGGACACTGCCACCCAGCCGTTGTCGAAAGGGTCTCGGCGCAGATTAAAAAGCTGGGGCATACTTCCACCCTTTACCTGACTGAAAATCTGATCAATGTCGCGCGCAAATTGGCGGCCATTGCCCCGGGAGAGCTGAAGAGCTGCTTCTTCACAAACAGCGGAACCGAAGCTGTGGAAACAGCGGTGATCCTGGCGCAGTGTTATACGGGGCGTCAGGAAATTGTTGTCCTGCGCCAAGGCTATTCCGGACGAAGCATTATGGCCACGAACATGACAGCCCACGCGCCCTGGCGACCGGTGACGAGCTCGGTACCCGGTATCAAATTTGCGATTTGTCCTTACCCTTACCGCAGCCCGTTCGATCCTTCTGATGAGAATCTCGGGGAAAAATTTGCTCAAGACATCGAAGAGGTTATCCGAACAACAACCAATGGAAAGCCGGCCGCGTTTTTTGCCGAAACCATCCAAGGTGTCGGAGGGTTTGTGGTTCCCCCACCCGGATATTTTCAAAGGGCTGCTGAAATTATACGGGATTATGGCGGACTTTTCATCTGCGATGAAGTCCAGGCGGGTTTTGGTCGTACAGGAGACAAATGGTTCGGCATCGAGCATTGGGAAGTTGAGCCGGACATCATGGTGATGGCGAAAGGCATTGCCAATGGTGCGCCGGTGGGCGCAACCATCACCCGACCTGAAATTGCGAAAGCATGGACCTCAAAAACCATCTCAACGTTCGGCGGAAACCCAATCTCCATGGCGGCGACGGAAGCTACCCTGGATGTGATGATGCAGGAAAATACACCGATGCGTTCCGCAGAACGGGGACGACAGCTCCGCGCTGGTCTGGATGCACTCTATCAAAAGTACCAGTGGATTGGTGAAGTCCGGGGAATGGGGTTGATGCTGGGCATCGAACTGGTGGAGGACCGTGTAACCAAAAAACCCTCCCCCGGAAAAATCAAAGCGTTGGTTGAAGCTGCAAAAAAGGAAAAACTACTCATCGGCGCCGGCGGACTGGACGGCCAGGTAATTCGGATAGGCCCCTCCATGCTAATTACCGAAACAGAAGTGGACGAAGCCCTTGAACGTCTCGGTCGCGCCTGTCAACGCGTCCAGGAAGGCTTGTAACAGGTAGCCTAAACCCATTCTATATAAAATTCATGGGAGAAGGGAGGGATAGACAATGTATAATAAGATTACGGTGCCGCTAGATGGTTCCAGGCTTGCCGAATGTGTTTTTCCACATGTGGAAGCGTTTATCGAGGAATATCATGTGGGTAATATCGTTTTTGTGCGCATTGTCGAACCGGCAGTGATATTTCAAAGCGGAGAATATCCCATCAGCCCGGAAATATTGAGGGAAAGCGAGTCAGCCAGCAAATCCGCCGCCAAGGATTACCTTGACCAGATCGTGAATCGATTTAAACAAGAGGGAACGGAGCTGCAATCCGAGGTTCTTCTTGGAAGGGTTGCGGAGAGCCTTGTTGATTTCGCTGAGAAGAACGGCTCTGATCTTATCCTGATCGCATCACATGGACGTTCAGGGGTAAGAAGATGGGTTAGGGGAAGCATCGCCGACAAGATTCTGCACTCTTCAACTGTCCCGGTCTTAATCGTACGAGCCCTTGCTTCGGAAGGAGAGTCCTAAAACCGACTCCTCTACAAACCGAGATAAGTCTTTCGAATATGTGAATTCTCCAAAAGTTCCTTGCCCCCCCCACGGATGACGATCTGACCGTTTTCGAGAACATAGGCACGATCTGCAAATTTTAGTGAGTGAAAAACATTTTGTTCGATGAGAAGAATTGCCGTCCCTTGACGATTGATCTGCTCTATAATTTCGAAAATAGTGCTTACAAGTAGCGGAGCAAGGCCTAAAGATGGCTCATCAAGCATCATCAGCGCAGGCAGCGACATCAGTCCGCGGCCCATGGCCAGCATTTGCTGCTCGCCGCCGCTCAAAGTCCCTGCTTTCTGATCTATCCGTTCTCTCAATCTGGGGAAATAACCGAACACCTGTTCCATGGTTTGATGCCGTACTTTTTTGCTGTGTGGAAACTGAGCGCCCATTTCCAGGTTTTCCAACACTGTCATGGAGGGAAAAATCTGTCGACCTTCAGGAACATGGCTGATGCCGCGTTCGACGATGTGAGATGATGCTGCTCTTGAAATGTTTTTATCGTTAAAAGTGATCTCCCCGTCCCGGGGTCGGAGGATGCCCGAGATCGTTTTTAACAGAGTAGATTTTCCTGCTCCGTTGGAACCGATCGCCGATACGATTTCTCCTTGCTTGACATCGATGTCGACGTCTCGCAAGGCTTGAAGATCACCATAATAAACGTCTATTTGACTAACCTTGAGCACTTAAAAATTCCTTACCTAGGTAGGCTTCGATTACGCCTTTGTCTTTGACCACTTCATCCGGGGGGCCTTCTGCAATCTTCACGCCGTAATTGATAACAATCACCCGATTTGAAAGGGCCATCACACCCCGCATCACATGCTCGATTAAAAAAATACTGATTCCCTGCCGGTTGATTTTCTTTAACAGCACGATCAGTTCATCCACCTCGGTTGGATTCAATCCGGCCATGACTTCATCTAACAGCAGGACTTTCGGCTTTGTGGCCAGGGCCCTGGCCATTTCCAGCCTTTTTCTTCTGGGCAGCGGCAGTTCAGACGCCGGCCTGTTTTTAACGTCTTCAAGTCCCACCCGCTCTAAGATGGACATTGATTGGGCCTTGGCCTTTTTTACCGATTTTTCCTTGACCAGCGCTCCGACCATGACGTTTTCCAAGACTGAAATTGTCAGAAACGGTCTGACTATCTGAAATGTGCGGGCCAGCCCAAGCTGTGAAACCGCATGCGGTTTAAGATCGGTTATATCTCTTCCATAAAATATGGTCTGCCCTGAATCCGTGGGTAAAAACCTGCTCAGGCAGTTAAATACAGTGGTCTTACCTGCGCCGTTAGGGCCGATCAGCCCCAAAATTTCTCCTTGCCCTAAAGACAGATCCAGCTCTGAAACAGCCTTAAGGCCTCCAAAGCTTTTACTCAAAGCATTTGTTTCAAGCGCGTTCATTTGCTTTCGCCCTCCAACTTTAAAATAGGGTTTAACAATTTTTTAACATAAACCAACACACCACGGCGCATAAATAAAACAATCAACACTGTTAATATTCCGTAAAGCACCAGATGCAGGCCTTCAAGCCCGCCTTTTCTAAAATAGACTCGCGATATTTCAGACAGCGGCGTTAAGATGAACGAACCAAGCACCGGGCCGAGAACCGTGCCCATACCGCCCACAATCGGCCGCAGAATAAGCTCAATTGAAAAATTCATGCCGAACATAATATTTGGATGCAGGTAGTAGATAAAGTTTGCGTAAAAAGTTCCGCCCAGGGAGGTCATAAAGGCTGATATCCCCAGTGCGATCATGGAATATTTAAAGGCGTTGACCCCCAGGGATTCCGCCGCTTCCTCGTCTTCACGGACAGCAACCATAAATCGGCCTATGCGGGAAGTTTCAATAAGCCGCGTAACAATCACAGCCAAAACCATAAAGCATAAAGAAATATAGTAGTAGGCTTTGTTTCCGCGAAATTGAAAATTCTTAAACGATGGTGAGAAATCCAAAAAAATTCCCGAAAAAGACCCTAAAGCCTCAATATGAGAAACAAGCAGCCTTGTTATTTCAGCAAAAGCAATAGTCAATATAACGAAATAAACTCCGCGCAGCCCAAACCTGAAACCTAAAAAGCCAAGGAACATGGAAAAAATAACGGCCATTCCGCCGCCGATAAACATACCGATCCATGGACTCAGACCGTAAGTTTGAGCCAGATAGGTTGATGTGTATGCACCGATTCCCAAATACAAAGCATGGCCAAGTGAGATGTGGCCGGTGTAACCTGTCAGAATGTTCCATGACTGGCCGATATAGGCGAAGAAAAAGATCATTACAAAAATACCCAAAACGTATTTATCCAGAAACAGCGGGAGGATAAGCAATATGGCCAGAAGCAGGGCCAGAAAGACGTATAACCTTTTCATTTGTGGCCCTTTAGCAGGCCTTGCGGCCGGAACAGCATGATTATTATAAGCAAGATAAAGCTTACCACCTGCTTCATGGTCGGTGGAAGCACAAGAATGGACAAAGATTCGGCCAGACCAAGTATTAGCCCTCCAAGCAAGGCGCCCCAAAGGTTTCCCATACCACCCAGTATAACCACCACAAACGCGGTTAAAGTAAAGTCGTGTCCCATGTAGGGTGACACGGGCATTAAAGGTAGAAGCAACGCGCCGGCCGCCCCGGTGGTGGCCGCTCCCAGGCCAAATGCGAAATTGTTGATTCGGTTTACATTTATGCCCACCAGCACCGCACCGGTGCGGTTGTCCGCAGCCGCCCGAATGGATTTGCCAATGCTCGATTTTTTCAAAAACAGAAAAACGCCCAGAGTCAGGACTATGGCCAAAACAAAGGTGATCAGCTTTGATCCGTCAATCATGATCTTATCGATCCAGATTGTGGAAAGGTTAAAAGCTGTTTCCGGGCTGCGGTGATCCGGTCCCCAAAACATCAGAATCAGGTTCTCCAAAACAAGACCCACCGCCACTAAAGGCACAACTTGCATGGCTTCCGGAAAATCCAGTATTCTGTTGACCGTTGAAGATTGCAGCAGATAACCCATGGCGAAAAGAATGCATGCACCGGCGATAAAATTTAAATAAGGGTCAATACCAAGCAGAACCAAAATCCAGTAAGATATATACATTCCCAGGACAATCATCTGCCCATGGGCGAAATTGATAATCCCCATAACTCCGAAAATAAGAGAGAGACCAACGGCGATGAGGCCGTAGATCCCTCCCAGTAGAACACCCTGGACCGCTAGTTGAAGACCCAAGGTCATTTGATCCATATTATATTAACCTCTTTCCCACAATTGCGGCGCCGGAAATACAATCTTATCCGATTGGGCGAACTTCTTTGGCAGCAGGATCTTCGCCTTTTTGAGCGGGTCGTTATCGGGTTGGATCTGAATGAGAGCCGTTCGAGCGCCGGTGTTGTCTCCCTTGGCGTCAAACTTGATCGGTCCCCCAACCAGCGGGTGATCGGCTATGTTGGTCTTTTTCAAAGCAGCCACGATGTCATCCGGCTTGGTGGAAGCGGCTCTTTCAAGCACGTCGGCAATGACCAGGATTCCGGTGTACGCATAAGCGCTGTTTGTATCCAGAAATCTGCCGTGTTTTTTCAGGTAATCCGCGTTGGCTCGGTTGTAAATTGGACTGGTCGGGTTAATCCAGGGTAGGTTTACCATGACGTAATGGAGCAGCTTGCCAAGGTCCTTGATAACTTCCTGTTCGTACCAGCCGGGCGAACCGGGACCAAAAATGCCCATCAGCTCAACTCTCTGCTTAAACAATTCCCTGACCAGAAGCACAGAATCGCCGGGGCGTGAAACCGGGAAAATAATATCCGGCCTGGCAGCCTTTATTTTGGCCACTTCGGCTGAAAGGTCTTTTATGCCCAGCGGGAACTGAACTCGCTCTACGATTTCAATGGGCAAACCCGACTTTTGAAGAAACTTTATGAATCCGCCAGACATGCCCTTGCCGAACGGGTCTGCGGTGTTTGTCACCACTGCCCGTTTTGGCATGACACCGCTTGATTCGGTTACCATTTTCAAGTATTTGATTGCACCGCCTATAAGCGCGCCGGCGGTAATAAACACCCGGAAGGTATACTTGTAGCCCTTCTTGGTGATGGCGTCCAAAGCGGCTACGTCCATGACAAAAGGCACCTGCCGCTGCTCGCAAAGCGTGGCGATCGCCATGGCTGCTCCCGACTGGAACGGACCGACAATCAAGCTGGCGCCGTTATTGATCAGGCGATCTGCTTCCGTACGCCCAACAGCCGGCTTGGTTTCTGAATCGCCTAAAAGCAATTCAAGTTTGGCGCCGCCCATAGATTTAATTCCACCGTTGGCATTGATGTAATCCACAGCCATCAGATTGGCTCGCCGCTGGCCCTGTCCGATCACGGCCAGCGGCCCAGTGACCGGTTGGACCGAACCTATTTTGATTGTTTTTGGAGCCGCCCTGAGAAGCGTGGGCACACCAAAATTCACGGCAACCGCGCCAATCCCAAGTAGTCCGGTTTTCTTGATAAAACTCCTACGATCCATAGTCTTTTTTTTGACTGCCATTTCTTTCCTCCTTTTTGATAAAATGTTAATGATTATCCAGCTTTCCGATTTTCAGATCCCAAATATGTTCGCAATGCCTCGGCCATGGCTTTTAAGTTGTCAATAGGAGTATGCGGAGCCAAGCCGCCGGCCGCAGATAGCAGGAATCGGCCCCCTGTTGCTCCCTTTTTCAAACATTCCATGACCGCGCTTTTGACTGCCTCCGGTTCATCACCAAGCAGCACCTCAATCGGGTCGATATTGCCCATCAGGGTCACCGAGTTTCCCAAAGATTGCTTTACCGGAGTCAGCGGCCCACCAAAATTAAAAATATCAAAACCCAGCTCCTCCAATTTGTGGACATAACCAATGGGGTATTCATTATGGTACAGGACCATAGCTTCCGGAAATTGATCCAAAACCTCTTTGGTATACGGCGCCCAAAATTCATCGAACATAGCCGGGCTGATCTGGCCCGGAAGATGATCCGCCAGCGAAAACCTTTTCAGAGGCCCATTGACGTCCCCTTGGGCTTTAAGCCATATGATAACAGACTCCGTCATCACCTTTAACAACTCATGAACTTTCGCCGGTTGAGATGCCAGGCTTACAAAAAAATTTTCATGCCCCATTATAACGGCCGCAAGCTCTACCGGGCCGAACGATGCGGCCACGCCGTCCAGGTAACCATATTCATCGATAATGTCGGGATCCGCATTTTCATGAAAATATTGGTATTCGCTTAAGGCTATGGGCATAAACCCGTCTTTCTTTGGATTCGGCGGTCTGAGGGCTACGGCTTCAGACAAAGACGATACAGCGGGAAGGGTCATTGGAGCCGATCCGTTTGGCCATGTAATTGGACAGCCAAAAGCCGAAGGTTCACAAAGAGCGCCATAGTCCGCCCAAATACCCGGGAAGCATATGAAATCCGGAAAAAGCCGCTGGAAGTCCAACTGGACCTTTAGTTTTGTTTGAGCATTTGTGTAATACTGCTTGAGGTCAATATTGAATATTGAATTGAGAAACGGGGCTGTGTTCCAAATGGCTGCCATTACATCGGTTGTGGTTCTCCCGGCCACAATATCTTCAAACCGCCTGCCGAATGTTTTAGACATAAAGCGCCCCCAAGCATAACCGGCGGTTTGATTGCGATCCCAAACAACGGTTTGCGCGCTTGAATAAGAAAAGAATTGGTATGACTTGGCGCCGCCGTATCATTTATATTTTCAACCATTTGAATTAACCAAAATTTTAAGAAAAGGATAAATTCTATATGGACCTGTGTATCTTGCACAAACCGCTATCAAAACACAACAAAAAACTATTTATTTAAATCACGAGCGGCCGCCGATCATGACAGTTTATCCTTTGCCGTGTTAAGGAAAATAAACGTCTATGATTTCATGCGTTTTAATCAATTAGCTCCAACTGATTCTCTCTTGCAATTTTTTGACCTCTCATGGATGAACGACTCATTGCTGATTGGCTTATATTTAACCTTCTTCCAATCTCGATGGTTGTCATGCCAAGCTTTCTATGCGCCCAAAAACATAAAAGACTTCGTGCTTTAACGGTTTGCGGTGATTTCCCGAAGGCCGTCCCCATGGTTCCCATTTTGCTATCCGCGGCATTATGCATGAAGCTGCACTGAGAGCGAATGAATGTTCAGTATTGGGTTTAAATGTCGAGTTGGGTGGTGATGGCCTTGCTGATGCCCTCCATCTCGGTGTTGGAAATCGATCCTGCTGAATTGATTAGCCGCTTTTTACTTACCGTAGTAATCTGATCGGCCATCGCCTTAACCTTTTTACCACGAAACGTCACATATGCTTCACTTGGGTAAAGTTTATCAACATTACTCGTTATGGGCACGACTTGGACTCTGTTCAAATGAAGATTGGCAGCATCGTTGCTTACGATGACGGCTGGTCTTTGTTTGCGGATTTCACCTCCGATGGAAGGTTTAGAATTTATTTCAATCAGTTTTGGAATAAAAAGATCCAGATCGGTTTTATCAGAGATGCTAATTAAAACATTCTGTACTTTTACCAGGTTATCAATTTTGTTAACAGTATTTATACTCATAATTTTTTATCGGCTCCTTGTTTTAAATTTGCCGATACCTCCTTTCTTTATGGCTGAAGTTCATGTAATGGATCGTTTTAAAGAGGGAAAAATATATTGAAGTATTATATCAAGCGATCGTTTGACCTACATTAAAATAGTCGAATGGGTCAAGTCAACCCTAACATTGAATAATGTTTAAAGAGTTAATTTGACACATTCGGGGGATTAAACTATATTTTTGTAAAATATTCGGATAGAGACTCATCAAGAAAGGAGATAACTCGTGTTGCAGCTTATATCTGTTGGATTAAAGAAGGCAAGTGCGGAAGTGATAGTTGTTCCCGTATGCGAAGATGAAAAGCTATTTTCTGAAAAAGAAATAGAAACACTTGTCCAACAAGCAAAAAAGTTGAAGGAATTTAAGGGTAAAAAATCAGAGACTATAACTCTCTATAACTTACCCAATGTAAAAGCAAAAAGAGTCCATTTTTTCGGAATGGGAAAAGGTTCCGAAGTCAAACCGGAAACATATCGCAGTATGGCGGGTAATTGCGTTCAACAGTTTATAAAAAAAGGTTTTTCTGAAATTCTGATTGCGATTCCTTCTGCCTCAAACAAAATAATAGAGATACCCATTGTTCTTGAATCTATACTGGAAGGTGCCTGCCTTGGAAACCATATTTTTGATAAGTATAAGAAAGAAAAGAAAAACAAACCAATTAAAAGCATAGGTCTTCTGACGACTCCTGCAATAGCAAAGCAGTATCGGCAACTACCTGGCCGAATAAAAATAATTTGTGAGGGTACGATTTTGGCGAGAAATTGGGTTTCAACACCTCCTAATGATAAAAAACCGGAACAGTTTGCTCGCGCTATTGTTACAAAAGCAAAAAAAGAAAAACTAAAAGTCCGTGTGCTTAATGAGAAAGAACTGAAAAAATTAAAGCTGAACGCATTGCTTGCGGTTGCCGAGGGAAGCAGAAGTAGTGCTCGACTCGTTCTAATGGAGTATGGACCGGCTAATGCAAAAAAAACAGTTACCCTTGTAGGGAAAGGGGTAACCTTTGATTCAGGCGGCATCAATCTCAAACCATCCGGTTCCCTTGAAGATATGAAGATGGACATGGCCGGAGCGGCCGCAGTAGCCGCCACAATGATAACAATTGCAAGACTTGGTTTAAAAACAAAGGTAATTGGTGTAATCCCAATCGTTGAAAATATGCCATCCGGCACAGCAACACGTCCAGGTGACATTATAAAAAGTTATGCTGGGAAAACCGTTGAAATCGGCAATACAGATGCGGAGGGGAGACTGATACTAATTGATGCGATTTCTTTTGCCATAAAAAGATACAAACCAGATACCATAATTGATCTGGCTACATTAGCCGGAGCCTGTGTAATGGCTCTTGGAGAAAAAATTGCTGGTATTTTTTCACATGATGACGACTTGGCGAATGCCCTCATATCTTCTGGTGGGAAAACATATGAACGATGCTGGCGGCTTCCTTTACCTGACGATTATAAGGAATTGATAAAAAGTGATTTGGCAGACATTAAAAACCTCGCAAGTTCAAGATGGGGTGGGGCCATTACTGCGGCATTGTTTCTGTCTGAGTTTGCAGAAGTTTCAAGCTGGGCTCATATTGACATTGCCGGTCCTGCATATTCCAAAAAGGGAAATGCGTATTGTCCAAAAGGCGGAACCGGTTTTGGCGTTAGACTACTATGTGAATGGATGAAAACCGCATAAAATAAGGAGCTCAAACCAGATCGATCATGAACGATAAATATTATATCATGTACCATCCAATCTCATCTCAAATCATGGATAAAACAGGTGAGGCGGATTTTACTCCTATTGATCTGCTTTCCTATTTGTCCGGTCAGGATGCTGCAGAACTTAACGAGAACAATTATGATAAGTTTTTAAATTTTGATCTTAACAAGGAACGCAGCGGTATTTTAGACCACTTTGGAATTGAAAATTATTCCTCCTATTACATTGCAAACCAGATATCCAAAGCATCGCCTGATTCAAAAATATTCCTTGCTGATGGACGTAGGCGCCAAATAGATGAAATCATCAAAAATCAAGGAAAAAAGCCTGACGCTGTTTTTATGACGACAATCAGTTCCAACTTCCCGACTGCTGTAGCTGTTGCAATACCGTTAAATTATGCAAAAATTCCTGTAATCATTGGCGGTATACACGTCTCGACAAGCCTTAAGGATGTTGAAACCTATATTAAAAGGTTTGTACCTCATCCGGAATTGATCTCTCAGGTTCGAGGGGCAGGTGATTCCAAGGTAATGCAAGCTCTTGTTTCGGATTTGGATCATCAAACGCTTAAGCCGGAATATTGCGGCTCTCTAACTGTTGAGGATGGAATTTGGGGTGGTGAAAACGTGATAGCCATGCCAAGCATGAAGCTTGAATTTTTTAAAAAAATTCCTTTGATTGGAAAACGCCTTTCAGAGAGTTCACGCCTGAATGTTGCGACCCCTTATCTCGGATGTCCTTTTTCATGCCGGTTTTGTTCCATTTCAACACTTCCAAAGAGGCAGAGAAAATTTATTTCAAGGTCGCCTGAAGATTTTATCAATGAACTTAAAGCCATCCAGAAGTCTGGTGCAAATCTGAAAAATCGATTTTTCTTTTTTTTACCGGACAACTTTTTGTTGGGCAGGAAAAAGCTGGATAAAATTTTGGATAAAATTATCGATGGTGATCTTAAACTGAATTATGCGGTTCAGATCTCAATTGATATTGCAGATGATCAAAAAATGCTTGAGAAACTAAGGCGCTCCGGGGCTTCCCATTTTTTTATCGGATTAGAATCCCTTGATATCCGAAATCTGGAGTATATTGGAAAAAATGCGGTTAAAGGGATTAAAAAAAGTGGATTATCGGTTTCCAAATATTATTCCAAGCAGATAAAAAAAATAATTGAGTATGGGATATCTGTTCACGGCGCGTTTATCTGCGGTCTCCCTTATGATTATTTTCATTCGTTAGATGATCATACAGGCAGAGATATTGCAAAGTTCTGTATCGAAAATAAAATCGGTATCCAACCCGGTTCGTTAACCGACCTGCCCGGATCGTTAAATTTTCAGGAAAGCCAGCAAAATGGAAATTTTCTGTATGGTGAGGTCGGAACCATGGATTATCTTCTTGCCCTCAGTATTACGGATTTGTCGGAAATGAACAGAGTGGTTCCGGATTCATTGAAAAATAGTCCTCTGGTTGTGGCCTATATGGTTTATGATACCATCGCCTGTGTGGGGGCAACACAAAATGCAATAAAGTCAGCCCTCAATATGGCAATAAAAGCATGGCGATCACCAACAAATAACGGAAGACTTAGGGTAAAAGACAGAATGGTTGATTCCTTAGGTGCAATTGCCTTTCAGTTTGGTGTCAGCGCATATAAAGACGTGGGTGACGCGCTTGTGCGATCCGGAAATGGAATTAAAGGAACGTTTGAGAGACTATATCAATCTGAACTAAACCCGGAAGTAAAGAAGATGTTTACAGAATATGTAAAGGGATTTATGGTTTAATGATTACGTTGTCTGTTATCGGGTTACAGTTTACGGTTTTGTAGTGGTTAAACCAGTTTTGATTCAGCAATTCAGCAATTCAGCGATCCGATCACCTTGTTACATTCATTTAAAAATTCTTTATTTTTCAACAATCTGTTTGCAAATTTCATGTATTTTGAAGCAATAAATGGGGGTCGGGCCACGGGAACATCTTGATATAATAGGTAAAACGGTTTAAAAAAGCGTCAAATAGGGCCTTAAACGAATATTTTGGGGGCCTAAAATACACCTTTAAGAGAAAATTACAGACAGTTGGCAAGAGCAAAACGGTATTATCTTCCGGGCCACGTATGGCACCTTACGCATAGGTGTCATAAAAAGGAATTTCTACTTAAATTTGCCAGAGATCGACGTCGATGGTTGCAATGGCTGTTTGAGGCAAAGAAGCGTTACGGAATCAGTATATTGAACTATATGGTGACCTCAAACCATATCCATCTTCTTGTAGTGGACGGTGGCGGACGAAATGTTATTCCAAAATCAATTCAGTTGGTTGTCGGTCGAATCGCTCAAGAGTACAACCAAAGAAAGAATCGGAACGGTGCCTTTTGGGAAGACCGTTATCATGCAACTGCTGTATCAAGTGACCGCCACCTGATTCAATGCATTGTATATATTGATTTGAACATGTGCGTGCCGGCGTTGTTGCCCATCCATCAGAATGGGATTTCGGCGGGTATAATGAACTCCGGAATCCTAGTCAAAGATATGCATTAATAGATTACAAGCGTTTGATGGATCTTTTGCATATCTCAACTGTTGATGATCTCAGAAACTCTCACAAAAAGTGGGTTGAAAAAAATCTAAAGACACAAAATTATGTTCGAGAGAGCAAATGGTCTCAAAGCATCGCTGTTGGAAGTAAGAGTTTTGTCGAAAGCATAAAAGAAAAACTCGGCATTCGGGCAAAGAGCCGCAAGGTAGCTGATTCGAAAGATTTGTATCATCTTCGTGAAGCGCAGGCTGCTTACAATAGCAATTTTACCCCTGAAAATGACGTTTTAAGCGCTAAAAACACCTATTTTTGGAGCGTTAATTCATAAATATCAACAAGTTCACGTGGCCCGACCCCAATTGGTTAGTTCGCTATATTCATTTAAATCCCCTGCGTGCCGAGATTGTAGATAAATTGAGGGCATTGGATAAATATCCGTATTGCGGTCATGCCGTGATTTTAAGAAAGCGAAAGAACAACTGGCAGAGTACGGAATATGTTCTTAGAATGTTTGCAAAGAAAGTTTCAACAGCACGCAGCCTCTATCGAGAATTTGTTAAAAAAGGGATGGCTCAGGGAAAACGGCCGGAATTAGTCGGTGGAGGATTGGTTCGCAGTTTGGGCGGTTGGTCAGCTGTGAAAGCTCTGCGAAAAGTCGGGACCTATATGAAAGGTGATGAACGTATTTTAGGCAGCGGAGACTTTGTTGAAGGCATATTGGCACAAGCCAAGGAAGATCTTGAGCTAAAATACCGACTAAAAGCTGAGGGGTATGATTTTGACAAGGTGGTTGACCGAGTATCGGATTTAATGGGTTTAAACCGTGATGAGGTCCTATCACCGGGCAAATATAAAAAAGTTGTGCAGGCTCGCAGTGTCGTATGCTATTGGGCCATGCGCGAGATTGGCATCAGTCAAGGCGTTTTGGCACAAAAGTTTGCCATTTCTCAGCCGGCAATAAGTATGGCGGTTAAACGTGGTGAGCAGGTGGTTAATCGGAATAATTTTTCGCTCCTTGACATATAGTTATGTTATAAACTTATGTACGTCCCGGATTTCCCACTTCGCCCTGAAATCTCTCTTGACATCACAAAAATGGAGGTCTTATAATCTGCTTTAAATTTTGATTTTCCTAGTGTGAAGTGTTAGTTAGTGACCAGCACGTACTGGCCAGACGTAGCCGCCGAAGTAGAGCTTAGAGTCGTAGTCCACGAGGCCATCGTACATATTGACGTCCCAGGCGAATTGCGTAACAATCGCATAGGTAGACGACGACCAGTAGTAGTTCGACTTCACATTTGCAAATGGATGGTCTGAGCGCAGGGCAGGGTTGTATTGTGAGAAGTCGGTCAGACTGTGGAACTCCTTTCTGTTGGGAAGCCGCCAGTCACCGGCAGCGCTACCATCGGTCAAGCTACAACTCGGATCTGCCAGACTGTTTGCTTCCGAAAGCGCCTGGGTCCAGAGCCTTACGCCAAAACAATTGGCGTTCCTGAGCCATATAAGCCCCGTAAGGTTGTCCGTTACCGTGCCGTCACTGTTGTCTGTAAACCTCGGTGTGTGCCATTCAATACCCCTCTCTAATGCTCCATCATCTCTGGCATCATAACTCGTGACCTGCCCTGTATCCCATATCTCGGCAGGCAGGGTGGTTGAAGCACGTACTGGCCAGACTTTGTAGCTGAACTTCTTAAGACTGACGTCCACGTGGCCACGCCAAAAATCGACGAACCAGGCGAAGAACTTATTTTCTACACGGGTAGACGACGACCAGTAGAAGCTCGCCTGCACATTTGTAAAACCCTGACCATTAAGCCATGTGGCTGTATTTATCTCTGCATTTATGAGGCTTTCCAGTTCGTTTACGTTGGGAAGCCGCCAGTCACCGGCAGTGCTACCATCGGTCAAGCTACAACTCGGATCTGCCAGACTGTTTGCATCCGAAAGCGCCTGGGTCCAGGTTGTACCAATCCTTTTGCCAAAACAATGAGCATCCTGAAGCCATATAAGCCTCGTAAGCCTGTCCGTTACCGTGCCATCACCATTGTCCGTAAACCTCGGTAAAGGCCAGGAGACGCCGGCCAGTATGTCTCCGTCCTGGCCTGTGCTTGGGCAGGCAATTACACTGCCTACCGCGTCATAGCAGGTCACCTGCCCTGTCTGTGGCAGGTCAACCGTGCCTGCCATAGAAAGGGCAGGCAGAACCAGGATTAATAACACAATCATCAAAATCATCCGCCCTCTGTTAAACATAGTTCGCTGCCTCCCTTTGGAAAATAAACGTCTATGATTTCATGCGTTTTAAGCAATTAGCTCAAAAATAATAAATGGACATGGTTTGGAATCAGCGCCCATGCAAAACAATCGGTTTGCGTTTCAGGAATTAATTTTCCAAGCCGATTTAAAAAATTCCTGCGATCATAATCGGATCGAAAAATCTTCCCGCGTTCTGTCCCCCTGACGATCACATGATGCAGTGCACCTGGTGCCTGTCTGCGTGCGAACACGCACAGGCAGGTATCTATTCTCGCTTTCCGTGGCATAATTCGCACATATCACTTACAATCTTCAATGAAAAGCATAAAATCATAGGATGTCCCTATTGTTCACGATTGCCTTCCAGTTTTTAGTCATACGCAAATACGATACTATTGCGATCTTCATGGCTTTGATCATTTCCAGCTTGACATGGTGGCAAAAAGTGGTATCATATTGACTGTGAACCGCCATCATCGAAAAACCTTGGCCGCTGTTTTCGACGAGCCGGTCTCCGGCAATATTGAATGGCGAAGAATCGAAGCCCTGTTCAAAGCTGCGGGTTGCGAGACCATCGAAGGTAGCGGTTCCAGGATCACCATTGTGCATAAAGGCCAAAAAGCGGCTTTCCACCGCCCGCATCCCGGCAAGGATGCCTTGCGGTACCAGATACGCGCAGCCCGTGATTTTCTAAAACTTATAGGAGTAACGCCATGAAAAACCACATGACTTACAAAGGCTATGCCGCCCGAATTGAATTTGATGTCGAGGATCGAATTTTCTTTGGGCGTCTGACGGGTATCCGAGATATTGTCACTTTCCACGGCGAGACCGTTGATGCATTGGAAGCAGCCTTCAAAGAGGCGGTTGACGATTACCTTTCCACCTGCGCCAAGCTAGGAAACGACCCGAACAAACCTTACTCGGGAAAGCTGACCTTGCGCATTCCACCCAGCGTTCACGCCGTAATCGCCACAGCAGCCGAGACCAGTGGTAAAAGTCTCAACAAATGGGTTGCCGACATACTGGATCAAGCCACGCATCAACATTAAATATTAGCCTGCTTCGAGGAATGATTCCGGCATTCCTCACGAATGGCAAAACAGGAATAGTGCATTTCAATAGACATAGTGAAAAGAAAATAAACGGGGAAAATGAATGCTTCTGGCCTCATTTTCGTCCACAATCATCCCTCGGGCGACTTGAGACCGAGCCAACCTGATATGGCACTAAAAGAGAAATTGAATAAAGCCTGCCTTGCCGTTGATCTGGCCCCCCTTGATCATCTGATAATAGATCTGCCGGATATGTTTCGTTTAAAGATGTGAACTAATATTATTATTTATATAATATAGTTTATCATTCTTATAATTGAAGTTAAACTATATTTTCACTAAATTAAACTTGACAAGCAAGCGTATATCTCGTATACTCATCCCATCTGGAATCTGCGATCCTCTAATATTTCAAATCAGGAGATAACAACCATGGCCAGAATAGATTTAGAGGCATTGAAATCACATCTCTGGGAGTCTGCCAATATTCTCAGGGGGAGCAATGATGCCTCGGACTACAAGAACTACATCTTTGGCCTGCTATTCCTGAAACGTCTGTGTGATGTCTTTAACGAAGAATTAGACGTGTTGCAGAAGGAAAACCATGTAGATTTGAAAAACCCGGATAATTTTAGCTTCCATGTTCCTAAAAAGGCCCACTGGTCATACCTGAAGACGTTGACCCAGAATCTTGGTGAAGCAATTAACAAAGCCAATGACGCTTTGGAAGAGGCCAATCCGGAAATGTTGGAAGGTGTGCTCTCAACCGTGGATTTCAATGATAAAGACCGTCTTCCCGACGTTATATTATCCGCACTGATTGCCCATTTCTCAAAAATCCAACTCGGCAACAAGAATCTGGAAAACCCTGACATATTAGGAGATGCCTATGAATACCTGATTGCTCAATTTGCCGATGGTGCAGGCAAAAAGGGGGGTGAGTTTTACACGCCAAAGGAGGTGGTGACCCTCCTTGTAGAGATCCTGGATCCTAAGGAAAAGATGCGCATATGTGATCCTACTTGTGGATCAGGGGGCATGCTTGTCCAGTCGGTCTATCATCTTAGAGAGGGAGGGCAAAATCCCAAAAATATCTCTCTCTTCGGTCAGGAGAGAAATTTGGGGACCTGGGCCATCTGTAAAATGAATATGTTGCTCCATGGGTTGTTGAGTGCCAGGTTAGAAAAGGGGGATACGCTGAGATCACCCAAACTAAAAGTAGAACAGGGACAGCTCATGGGATTCGATATTGTGATTGCCAATCCACCTTTTTCTCTCAAGAACTGGGGTTATGAGGAGGCACAACATGACCCTTATCGACGCTTCCGCTTCGGTATCCCACCCAAGGGATATGGAGATTATGCCTTTGTACAGCATATGATCGCCACCCTGAACCGCAAAGGCCGCGCCGGAGTCGTGCTTTCTCACGGTGTTTTATTCCGCGGAGGGGCTGAGGGAAAAATAAGAAAAGGCATTCTGGAAGAGGACCTGTTAGAGGCGGTTATTGGGCTTCCAAGCAACCTGTTTTTCGGGGCCAGCATCCCTGCCTGTCTTTTTATTGTTAATAAGAGTAAACCCAAAGTGCGCAAAGGCAAGGTTTTCTTTCTTTATGGGGCCAATGACTATTTAGAAGGAAAAAACCAGAATAAGCTTAGGAGAAAAGATATTGAGAAAGTTGTCAATGCGTACAGGGAGTATAGGGTAATCGAAAAATATTGCAGACCGGTACCCTTAGATGAGATCCGCGGCAATGACTATAATCTGAACATTACCAGATATATCGATATCACCGAAGAGGAAGAGACTATCGACGTTCAGGACGTTCTCAACCAATTGAAGAATCTGAATAAGGAACGATCAGACGTGGAGAAAAAGATGAATCGTTATTTGGAGGAATTGGGATTTGAGGTTTAAGCATGTTTCGTGACCAAAAAGATGTGGAGACCATATTGAGCGCCTTGGGAGAGCAATTAGAGGAAATCGCCAGTGAACCACTTGAGCTCTTGGTATGCGGGGGCTCTGCCCTGAATGTCTTAGGGTTGGTTCAACGGGCTACCAAGGATGTGGATGTCCTGGCTTATGTCAAATGGAACAAAGATGGAGCGGTCCTATTCATTAGCGCAGATCCCCTGAACGAAGAACTGGTCTCGGCATCCAAAAAGGTGGCAAGGGATTTCAACCTGAACGAAAACTGGCTCAATGCAGGCCCTGCCTCAGCCACTGAGCTTGGCCTGCCGGATGGCATTCTAAAAAGGGTAAAAACCAGACAGTATGGACAGAAATTGACCATTCATTTCATAGGTCGATATGATCAGATTCATTTTAAGCTCTATGCAGCAGTTGACCAGGGCGCCGGGAAACATTTTGATGACCTTTTGGCCCTCAACCCGGCACCAGATGAACTGGAGCAGGCGGCCCGCTGGAGCATGACCCATGATGTATCAGAAGGGTATCGACAAGTCCTCAGGAATTTATTGAATCATATGGGATACGGCGATGTCGCAAAAAGACTTTAGAGATCTATTTCTTGAAAACATCCTGAATTTTCTCTGGCGCCAGTGGTCTGCCTTAGGGGTGTTGGGTGAGGCCAGGACTCAAGATCCATGGGTTATCGATCCGGAGCCCATGCTTCTCTTCACCCTGGAAATGGGCCGTTATGAACCAAGGATCTTTGATGAAGTGATGGATTGGCTTGTTGCCAACGGGTCATGGATTGATATACAGCGGCTGCGTGGAATCTTGCGAGACAAAGATAAAACAACTATGAATTTAACGGGCGCGGTGGCGGCGTTCCTTATGAGGGAGGCCGATGAGAGAAAATGGAAGAATCTGAGCCGGTCCTGCCGATCTCAGGAGTTTGATGGTTCAGGCGGCGGCCAACCTCTCTTTTGTGAAAAGGGTGGTAACGCACATCCCATCTCCAACAAACCGGACCCGGACTTTCTCTCTTATGGATTAAACCGTCCTCAAATGAGACCCCGCCGGATGACACGACAGGTTCCGATTACTTCTCACAATACCCTTCGCTTTTTATTGAGGGCGCTTTTTGGCCTGGGCTCGAGAGCTGAATGCCTGGTTTACCTGCTGACACATGATGGTGGTCACCCTTCTGAGGTGGCCAAGGCGATCGGCATCTCAGTCCGGGCAACCCAGGACGCACTTATCGAACTCTCCAGGTCGGGTCTTGTGCTTACCCGTGTATTGGGTAAACGGAAGATCGAATACTGGATCTCTCACGAAAGATGGTGGGAGTTTCTATCCAAGGCGAGTATCACGGAAACCGAGAAACCCATCTGGATCGACTGGGTCGCTCTTTACTCTGCACTTTCCAAAGTTTGGGTTGCATTAAATGAAATTGAAAAAGAGGGAATAACAGATTACATGAGAAGCTCGAAACTGAGAGATTCTCTGGATTTGGTCGGCAGTGGATTCACAAGAAGCGGCCTCGACATTCCGCCTCTTCCCGGAAGGGAAGTGAGACCGGAAGCATATGAGAAGGCATTTGAAGCCTTCATTATCAAGATCTTTGGGGCAAGGTAATGGTGGGACAGGTAAGCAGTCTAAAGACAGGGGTTAAATATAAGAAGACGCCTATCGGTAAGATCCCGGTGGATTGGGAGGTGGTGAGATTAGGTGATGTGTGCGACATTATTGGCGGTAGCACACCATCAACTAAAAGAAAAGAGTATTGGGGGGGGCATATTCCTTTTGCCACTCCAACAGATATTACAAGCCTTCGTGGAAGAGAGATCTCAATCACAAAACAAAGCATTACCCCGGAGGGGCTATCCTCCTGTGGAGCTCGTTTATTGCCTGCAGGGAGTATTTTATTGACAAGAAGAGCTACTTTAGGTGCATGTGCGATTAATAGTGCATGTGCGATTAATACTAAATCTATGGCTACCAATCAAGGCTTTGCAAGTTTGGTCTGTAGTGAAAAGGCATATAATTGGTTCATATTCTATAAAATGATATCACTCAAACGAGAGTTGCAAACCCTTGGTAGCGGAAGTACTTTTAAAGAAGTTTCAAAAGGAAACATCAGGTCTCTATTTCTCGCTATCCCTTCACCTCCCGAACAAAAAAAAATCGCCGAGATTCTAACAACCGTAGACGATGCGATTGAGAAGACGACTCAGATTATCGACAAGACAAAAGAGCTTAAAAAAGGCATGATGCAAAGACTTCTCACCCACGGTATCGGGCATAAGAAAATTAAGTTATTATCCAGCACTCAAGCGGTTCCAATCATTAACAAGGGTGAATTCAGCAAGATCAGAACCGCAATTCCGCCAATATATGAACAGAAAAAAATCGGGGATATTCTCTCTTCAATCGATAGCCGAATCGAAAAAGAATCAAATCATAAAGAACAATTAGACTTATTGAAAAAAGGCCTAATGCTGTTATTATTAACAGGAAAGCTACGTGTAACAGTGTGATTGCATTAGAACCCCGGTAACCGAAATAAAATGAAACCAAAATTCAACGAAGACACCCTTTCTGAACAGCCTGCCATTGAGCAGGTTAAACTGCTCAAATATGACCATATTCATGGGGATAAGCTTGATCCGCAATTGAAGGACAGTTGTGAACGGGTCTCTCGGAGGGAAGTGGTTTTAGTCGACAGGCTCAAGAAAAAATTGGCTGAAATCAATCCCCATTTAACAGAAGAGAGTATTGATAAGGCAGGTGGTCATTGAATGCAAGAGTCCTGTTGCCAAACAGGACAAAAAGCTGCTTAGATCGCCTCTCATAAAGAGAATACTTTTCAAATAAATAAATTCATAGCTCTCTGCCAGATTTTTCAACCCACTGTCTATCCTCCGAAACAAGCTGTCCTACTGTCTTTTCAACCTCTTGTGCTTTCCTATTAAAAGATTCGGGGTCTTTGAGCCAGTCTGTGCCTTCTTCCTGAAAATATGATCGAAGCTTCGGCCCACAGATTTTAAGGAAACGGAGTATCGATTGACGAATCTCATTAACCTTTTTCATCACATGAATTTCATCATATTTGTTTGGCTCTTTGCGATGTTCAAAATAACGGCCAATGGCGTATGAGAGACTTTTACTGAAATTATCGTATACTTCGTCATAAGCTTGGAGTCTTTGAACAGTAATGGAAGACGAAATTATTCCCTCTTTCCCCTCCTCCACTGCCTCTTTGATAATACCTCTGATCCAGTCCTCACCAGCCTTCTTGATAACCCATTGAATTGGAGCCTTAAGAAATGACCACCGAAAGCCTGTCCCTGAATCATTTTCCGTATTGCCCATTTTTTTCCTCCTTTTTGAGCTGCCTTTTTACCTCTTCCATAACCACCCGAGCACAAAAAGCGTGCATGCTTTTGTCTTGGGATCGTCTGGCAACAAATTTAAGTTTCAGAAAATCGGGCTCCGAAAGGCGTAAATTAAATGATTTAAGAACCCGCTCACTTACACCTGGCTCTTGCCAAGGAAAATCAAACTCATTTTCCTTCTCTTCTGCTCTTTCCGCTTCAATTGGGGTTTTTTTGTCTGCCTCGCTTAAAAAATCCTCTCGGATTTTTTCATATTCTAAATCCCTGTCTGGGGTTGCCATTTTAATCGGGGTTTTGCTTTTCTTGGCCATGGTAGATTTCATTATAAATCTCTTGAATTTCGAATACGGCCTTTGGATCCGCCGTTGCATCTTCTTGTACGGCAGGGCCATCCCTGACTGCTTTTCTAGACGCAATCCGATCCCTGATTTATTTTATTTATCAAACGGTTATCCAACAGCCATCGCCTGTGGCGAGGAGTAAGCTTCTGCTCTATTTGGCCCGGCTTCCGGCCGGGATAAATAATCTTGTAAATCCTGTAGATCCTGTCTAATGTTGTTTCTATTTTCGCAGGAAATGGTAGAACCCTTTTAATTCTCACCGGCAGAGCCGGTGGACCAATTATGATTTAGTATATGTTTTATTTTATCACCGCGGGGTAATACATGTCATTTTTAAAAATATTTTCCGGTAAAACAGCCGAAGATCTCGAACAAAAGGGCGATGAATTTGCCGGGTTTGAACTCTGGGGCAAAGGTAAATTGATGTATGAAAGGGCTTTGGACAAGCTGGAAAAAGCATCGCCGCCAAACCTGGAATTGAAAACACGGCTTCATGAAAAAATCCGTCAAACCAAGGAAGCGCTGGCGCATAATCATAAACAGAATGCAGAAGAGATGATAGAGGGCGGATATCATGAAGAGGCTCGGCCGGCAGTTGAACTGGCCCTCGAGCTTACTGAAAATTTTGAGCTGAAAAGAGAACTTGAGCGAATGCTTAAGGAGATGGAATATCACCAAGGCAGAAAGATCGAAGCGGATTTGCCTTCTTTCAATGAAGAAGAGGAAGAAACGGTCGAGCCGGTATTCAATGAAGAGGGAGAGGAATATTTTAAATCGTTGTGTGACACGCTGCCCGAAGAGGTTCAGAAAGCCTATTTGGGTTACGATGAAAATTTTAGGGCCGGCTATCTTGCATTAAATCGTGGTGATTTTAAAATAGCTGCAGACTACCTATCCCGCGCTTTGGAAGAAAATCTGTCTTCGGACAGCTATATCCCACTGGAGTTGGCCACCGCATATCTGAATCTGGAAAAACCACATAAAGCGCAAAGCCTGCTGAAATCTTTTCTTCAAAGCCATCCGGACGCTTTACCCGCATACCAGCTTTTATGTGAAATTTTCTGGGAAAGCAAACGCTTTGAAGAGGCTGAGGCCCTTCTATCATCCATACCCGAGGATTTGACGGAGTCCGTTGCTGTCAAAATATTAAGAGGCGAAACCCTTTTCCACGCCGGAAGCTATTCGGAGGTCAAAGCATTTTTTCGCGATTTTTTAAAAACCTACGGTTGGAACGAACCCGTAGCTCGGATCTTGGCAAAAACCCACGAAGCCCTGGCCGAACAGACCGACGCCCGTAATTTATATCGGGAGATTATGGAACATTGCAGTAGCTGCCATGCACCCGTCGACCCGTTTATCAAGCAAAAGTATGCGGATCTTGGTATTGAGTCCGGTCTGTATAATACGGAAATTTTAGAACTCTATCTGTCCCTGGTCCAGGATATACCGGATAACGCAGCACATTATTATGAAAAGATCAGCCGGATCTATGCTGTTTTGGGCAATGAGAAGGAAGAGAGGCGATTTCGATCATTTGCGACAAGGGCCAGGGGTGAAAATCCGGAAAAGGCAGCGAAATGACATTTGAACCTGATTTCAAACTACCGTCCGGTCGATACGTATCAACTCTGTGGTTTATCTTTGATAAAGGCAAACTCCTGACGAAGATTGAAGGGGATAACTATCGTATTCCCGAAACATCCGATTTAGAAAAATATAGACTCTCGCCTATCAAAAAACAGTACTTCGGGACGCATGACCGGCATCTCTGTTACGCCGCCGAACTGGATCAAAGCGATCTAGCGGCGAAGGATTTTAAATTTAAAGACTTGCGTTCGCTTTTTGGCTTTATTGATGAAGATTTGATCTGGATTTCCGGTCGTGCCAATCATCTGGTATCCTGGAGTAAGGCCCACCAGTATTGCGGCAGCTGTGGCCATCGTACCCGAGATAAATCAGAAGAGCGGGCTAAAATCTGCCCCCGGTGCGGGCTGATTAATTATCCTCGGCTTTCGCCGGCCATCATTGTTGCCGTCCTCAAAGAGAATCAAATTCTCCTTGCCCGAAATAAGCGATTTAAAATTCCACTTTACAGTGTTCTGGCCGGCTTTGTAGAGCCGGGTGAGACATTGGAAGAATGTGTTGAAAGAGAAGTTTTAGAGGAGGTCGGAATCATTGTAAAAAATATTCGGTATTTCGGAAGCCAATCCTGGCTGTTTCCGGATTCTTTGATGGTCGGTTTTGTAGCGGAGTACGCGAAAGGAGACATTACGGTCGATCGTTCGGAGATTGCCGATGCAGCCTGGTTTTCAAAAGACAATCTTCCGCCTGTTCCCCCAAAAATCAGCATTGCCAGACAATTGATCGATGGTTTTATCGATAAACAATATTGACGCCCATGTAAAAAGTCCTTTTTACATGGATTTAAGAATTTAGGGATTCAGGAATTATTAATTATTATCGATACTTATCCATTAGGGCATTACGCCAAATTGTGCGCTTTTTGACTTTTTACGAGTTCATCAATGTTAAATAAAGACTATAGTTTCGCCCCTTAGATTTTACGAAGTCTCGTCTTCTGAACGTCGTTTTTTTTAGGGGTCTATCCGGATCTCTCAAATGAATTAGTGTCTAAAATTACTACTTTTATCCGCAAGCTTTTAGTTTTCCCTTTGTGGGAATGGAAGATAAAAATAGACAAAATACCTTTTTAACAGACGGTGCAAATGGCACGGTGTAGCAGCCCAGTTTCCTGTGCGAGAATGGGCCCCACAATAGCTCGTCGGAGCACAGGAAACTGATCTGCGGCCCGTTATGCACATTTTTTG
>DRHF01000095.1 GCA_011049715.1 Desulfobacterales bacterium | reverse complement strand
TGCGACATGGAGGGATTTACCGGGCTTTCTGAAAAAATAGATCCTGAAGAAGTCTATTCCATAATGGATCAAATTTATGAGATTCTCATTCACAAGGTGCATGATTATGAGGGCACTGTCAATGAGATGACTGGTGATGGGATAATGGCCCTATTTGGCGCTCCAATTGCTTTGGAAGATGCACCGCTAAGAGCTATCCGTTCTGCTTATTCTATTCACCGTGAGATAACCCGGTTCAACGATAGAACAAAACAAGAGAAAAAAGATTTCCCGTCTCTTAAAATGCGGATCGGCATTCACACCGGACCGGTGGTTGTGGGAACCCTGGGAAACGACCTCCGGGTGGAGTTTAAAGCAGTGGGAGACACGGTGAATCTGGCATCCAGGATGGAAGGGCTTGCAGAACCGGGAACAACCTATGTATCTGATGACACCTTCAAGCTAACTGAAGGATTTTTCAGGTTTGAGGCTTTAGGTGAAAGAGCGGTCAAGGGCAAAGAAGAACCTGCCAATGTATTTCGTGTCATTGCCCCCAGCAGCCGAAGGACACGGTTTGATGTAAGCGCCGAGCGGGGTTTAACCTCATTTGTTGGAAGGGAAAGAGAACTTGAGCTTTTACTGGATGGTTTTGAGCGATCCAAAACAGGGCGAGGTCAGGCTTTTTCCATCATGGCTGAAGCAGGAGTCGGCAAATCAAGGTTTTTATATGAGTTCCGAAAGGCCGTGTCCAACGAAGACGTCACTTTCCAGGAGGGCAAATGTCTCTCTTTCAGCCGGGGAGTGTCCTATCATCCAGTCATAGATATCGTGAAGGCTAACTTTAATATCGTGGAAGGTGATGGGGATTTTGAGATCATGGAAAAACTCAAAAAGGGTCTAAAGGTATTGGGTGCTGATGAAGCCTCAACCCTACCATATCTTCTGGAATTTTTATCGGTCAAGGATAGTGGTGTCGATCCGATCGCTTTGAGTCCCGAAGCTAGAAAAGACAGAATCATCAAGGCAATAATTCGAATCACCATTAAGGCTTCGCAGATCCGTCCCCTGATCATAGCCATCGAAGATCTTCACTGGATTGATAAGAGTTCTGAGGATTATTTGAAAGATCTGTTGGATAGTATATCCGGTGCAAAAATATTTCTTATTTTCACCTATCGGTCGGAATTTGTGCACACCTGGGGCGGAAGGTCCTATCACAGCCAGGTGAACCTAAATCGGCTCTCCAACCGTGAGAGCCTTGCCATGGTAGCCCATCTTTTGGGAACAGAAGGCATCGACAGAGACCTTGAGGAGTTAATTCTGGATAAAACTGAAGGGGTCCCTTTTTTCATCGAGGAGTTTATACGATCCCTTAAAGATCTAAAGATCATCGAGAGAAAGAACAACTGGTATCAGCTATCAATGGATATCCAGGATTTGCCAATACCCTCCACCATTCATGATGTGATCATGGCCAGGGTGGACACTCTTTCTGAAGAAGTGAAAGGGGTGCTTCAGATAGGATCAGTAATCGGGAGGGAGTTCAATCACGATTTAATCATGAAGGTGATAAGCCTATCGGAAGTTGAATTATTGTCAAATCTCTCGGCCCTAAAGGATTCAGAGCTTCTCTATGAGAGAGGTATATTTCCCCAGTCCACCTATATCTTTAAGCATGCTCTGACCCAGGACGTTGTCTATGATTCGATACTGACCAGGAGGAGAAAGCAGATTCACGAAGAGGTGGGGAAAGCCATAGAAAATCTCTATGCGGAAAGGTTGGAAGAGTTTTACGAGATGTTGGCCCTCCATTACACCGAGGCAGGCCTCAGTAAGAAAGCCATCGACTACTGCCTCCGGGCCGGCAAGCGCGCCACCGAGCGCTCGGCGTGCCAGGAGGCAATAGGCCACTTGACGACCGGCCTCACCCTCCTCCAGACCCTGCCGGAGACCCTGGCGCGTCATCAGCAGGAACTGCCGCTGCAGACCGCGCTTGGGGCAGCATCGCTTATGGTCAGAGGGCACACGGCTACCGAAGTGGAAACCGCCTACACGCGAGCTCGTGTCCTGTGCCAGCAGCTGGGTGACACCCAGGACATGCTTCCGGTCCTGTTTGGTCTGTGGCGGTTCTGTGTGATGCGGGCTGATTATGCCATGGCCCGGCAGCTTGGTGAGGAGCTCCTCGGTCTGCCCGAGCGGAGCGACGAGTTGCCACTCCGTGTTTTTCCGCATTATGCGGCGGGCTTCACCTGCTTCTGTCTGGGGGAGCTGCTCCCGGCGCGCAGCCATCTAGAGGAGGGCATAGCGCACTATAACCCGGCCCAGCGGCGCGGTCCCCCTTGTTTTGGGCCGGTCAAGATCCCGGTGTCGCCTGTCGCTTATATGTAGCCTTTACGCTGTGGCTCCTGGGCTACCCCGACCAAGCCTTGGCGCGTGCCCACGATGCGCTGGCGCTGTCCACCGAGCTTGCCCACCCCTTCAGCGAGGCCTTTGCTCTGGCCTCGGTGTCCATGGTAGAACAGCTTCGCCGAGACGGACAGGACGCCTATGACCACGCACAGGCTGCCGTGACCCTCTCGACCGAGCAGGGTTTTCCATCCTGGTTGGCGATGGGCACAATCGTACGGGGCTGGGCCTTGACGGCCCTGGGGCAGCGAGAGGAAGGGATGATACAGTTACGCCAAGGTATCACGGACTTGCGTGCCATTGGAACAGAATTGTTCGTGCCGTATTTACTGACCCACCTGGCCGAAGGGTATGGCGCCCTCAAGCAAGTCGACAAGGCACTCGATGCCCTGAAAGAGGGGTGGGAGGAGACGGAGCGGACGGGCGAACACTGGTGGAAAGCCGAGGTGCATCGCCTTAAAGGGGACTTGCTGTTGCATCAGTCCACCTTGGATGTGACTCAGGCGGCAAACTGCTTCCGGCAGGCCCTCGACGTGGCCCGAAATCAACAGGCCAAATCCTTGGAACTCCGTGCCGCCACCAGCCTGGCTAGACTCTGGCAGTCCCAGGATAAGCATCAGGAGGCCTATGACCTGCTGGCGCCGGTGCACGACTGGTTCACCGAGGGATTTGACACCGCCGATCTCCAGGAAGCGAAAGCGTTGCTAACAGAACTTGAGGAGTAGATTCACTTCAAAGTGAGGGGCGTCGCAGGTCTTGCGAAAGGGTTGCTTTTTTTTATCAGGCTTGTGAGCAAGGCGTCGATTCGGTCTAAAAGCGGAGAGCTCAGGCAGTACGCGAGTATCTTTAACAAATATTAATACTTTTGTAACATTTGGGATCAAGCGATTGTCCATATCGGTTGCCGTTGCTGCGATCTTGACCTGCCAACAGCATGTCGCTAAAGTATCTTCGTTCAGTTAAACCTATGCATTAGAAAGCGTGGATTGATAATAAAACCTGAGATATTCCATACATACCTCAGTTTTTTCATCTTCCAGAAAACCTGACATATTCATTTCGTATCTCAACACAGCGTGTTGTCAGATCAAGTTGTATCTTAAATTTAAAAAATGTGTGCTAATTTTTACTAAAATACCCATTTATTATATTATTTCTGCTATAAGTTGCTGCAAATCAGAGGGTAATTCCCTCATTTTGGATGCTTTTAAAAACCGGCTTTTCATGCCCGCTACGGGGATCTTCGGCATATACCAAAGGCTTGAATGTCATTGAGTTTCTTTTTCATAGTTTTTAATACCCCCCTTTAATCTTGGCTCGTCAGGAAAATTTGTGGGTGAATTCCGGTTCGGGGAGCTCACCCTATCCCCTGAAATTGAAAGGCCATCTGAAATCAGGTCTCCATTTGGTCTCCATAATACCCAAAACATGTAGACAACAAGATGAAAATTATTAAAAACAGAACTTGCTAAAACCCTAACAATCTATAAGAATAGACAGTATCATAAAACATTAAACACAATATAAACAAGGAGTTAAACAGTCATTATATCCATATGCCTTGGTCTGATATTGCTCTATCTGCTATTTACCCTCTTGCTTGTTTTCCTTGTCCACCAGATACCCCGGAATCCGGTATCAGATCCACCGGACTGGGGAAAATGCCTGGACAAAAAAATTCAGACTGTTGATGGCGGATATTTAGAAGTATGGCGAATTGAACCGGAAGGTCGGTCGAAGGGAGTTGTTGTTTTTGTACACGGATGGGGCAGAAACAGGGATCGAATGGTAGGCCGGGCGAGGTTATTTGGCAAGTTGGGATTTACAGCCATTATTCATAGTGCGCGGGACCATGGTGGATCAAGTCCCAGAAAATTGATGAATGCACCGAAATTTGCTGAAGATGTTGAAGCGGTGATAAAATGGGCAGGCGAACCGGTAATTCTCTACGGGCATTCAGCCGGAGCCGCCGCCGCCATGATCGCAGCCAGTCGTGACTCATCCGACATACGACTCCTTTTTCTGGAAGGATGTTATACGTATACAAAAGAGGCACTCCTTAGCATTTACCGGTGGTACAATCGCTTTTTTGGCAATTGGTTTGGTCCCATGATTTTGTTTTGGATGGATATGTTTTATAAAAGAGGATTGGATGGCATTAGTCCGGCACGTCTGGCACCTAAAGTAAAGATCCCGGTAATGATCATCCACGGAGAAAAGGATGAGAGATTCCCAGTTGAATTTGCCCTGAAACTCAAAGAGAGTTTTTCACCAAACCCTGCCGAACTTTTTATTGCAACCGGATCCAATCATAGCGATTCAAGCAAAGTGCCAGGATATGGGGAGGCTGTAAAATCCTTTTTGGATCATTATGTGACTTAAAGGCCTAACCCGGACAAGCCGGTTGCAGCGAAGCGGAAATCCCGATTTATCGGGGAACCAAAATGAATATTGATAATTGAATATTTGTGGATTTCGCTCGCGCAGCGCAGGCGCCGCGTGTCGCTCCGTCTTTTTTTTTATGATCGTGATTTTTATAATCGATAGAATTCTTTAAATATTCAATATTCAATCGAAAATATTCAATTATGGGTAGATTGTAAAAATGTTCCCATATAATTTTCTTGCCACAAAATACAAAAAAATAACTTTTAAGGATCTAATGATCCAGTTCGGGGTAGTGTTTTTTTGTGCAATCAGGGCAAATGCTGTGGCTAAAATCCGCTTCAGAATGGTCTCGGATATAGGTTTCGATTTGACTCCAATATCCTTTGTCATCACGGATGTTTTTACACCAGGCACAGATCGGCAGCATCCCACTTAATATTTTGACCTTTGCCATTGCATTTTGAAGCTCGACAACGAGTTTTTCTCGCTCTTCTTCTGCTTCCATTTCTTTGGATACATCGGTCAAACACCCGGAGGAGACACAGATGTTATCCTGTTTACGGGTTTCGACGATTGCCTGGTCTTTTAGCCAAACCGGCTGGCTATGGACTGGCTGAATTTTATAAACCGCTTCAACAATTCCCATTTTTTTACTACTTTCGCGCAGCTCTTCCCGTATACCCTCCAATTCTTTTTGCGGGATAATTTCTTTCGTAATACTGTCTATGTCTTGATATTTGTAGATGCGGCGATCAATGATACTTGTCCGAAAAACTTCAGCGAGGTCTCCAATATCACACGCGAATAGGTCAAGGAATCCCTGACTTGCATATTCATACCACATTGTTTTTTGTTCATCTTCCCAAGCGGCCAGGTAAAAAATAGCAGGGTTACTCGTTCTTTCAAATAGAATAAAGGAGTCGATGCACTCCTTAATCCAATTTTTGATATCCAGGCTATAGTTGCCGGTCAAAATACGACCGACATATTTTGATTCAATCATTTGATTCATATGCCCTAAGATTGCGCTGGCCGTTTATTTTCTGATATCCATTTTTGATCAGGATAAAGGTTAAATTTTATTCCCAAAAACATCAAGTGTTTTGTTTATCGAAATCGACCGTATCTCAAAAAAATCTATGGTCCAATCTAAAAATACAATTGAGATTCTTTAAAAAG
>DRHF01000094.1 GCA_011049715.1 Desulfobacterales bacterium | reverse complement strand
GACAAGGGTAAAAACGCTGAAGAATATAGGGGTAAAGCGGATACATATGCGTGTGAGCGGCCCCCCTCATCGATTTCCCTGTCATTATGGGATCGACTTTTCAACCAGAGGAGAGCTGATTGCTGCGGGCCAATCTATCAAACAACTGACTCAATCCCTCAATCTCGACACACTTTATTACCTCAGCCTGGAGGGCCTTCTTGAGGCGACCGGCATCGATCATCCGGACAGCAACTTTTGCAAAGCATGTTTTGACGGGTGCTATCCGGTAAGTTTTGATGAAAATCTATCCAAATACTGTCTTGGACACAGCTGAAAAATGGAAACACCGGTCTTGGGCGACAAGCAGTCCGAAAAATGGAAAAGGCTGTTTCCTTTTCAAAAATCGAAAATAAATGTTTTGGAAGATAAGCGCTTCTTTCCTTTAAAATAGCCCTTCATTTTTATCTTGCTGATACAAAATTCTTGACAACAATTTAATATTTTTGAGATAATTTTCGATTCGTTTTCAATACATTTAATTTGTACAAAATTTGTGCAAAAATCTATTGTGTAAACAACCACCGTTTGTCCCCCGGCGACCGGAAAAACGGATGCTTTACACATTGAGACCCTTGAAAAATGCTCAATTTTGGTCAAGATCAAGGAAGGCGATCCGCCGCAGGCGGATTAACCACAGAAATATATTGAATATTTCGAGGATTAAAATTTGAGCATGACGCAGATATTGGGCAAAAAGGGGCGTTTTGCAAAGGTCTCACATTAACATTTGAGAACAGGAGAGATGGATATGGATTTTAATCTGCCGGAAGAAATTGAAATTATGCGGAAGATGGTTCAAGGTTTTATGGCCAAAGAGGTTGCCCCGTTTGTTGATGAATGGGATGAAAAACATTATTTCCCGTACGAAGAAGCCATAAAACCGATGGGTGAGTTGGGATTGTTCGGAATGGTTATCCCGGAAGAATACGGCGGTTCAGATATGGGATGGCTCGCGGCTATGGTAACAACCGAAGAGATTGCAAGGGTGTCCAGCTCTTTGAGAGTTCAGATCAATATGCAGGCTTTGGGTTGTGCTTACACAATACTCAAATATGGCAGCGATGTCTTAAAAAAGAAATATATACCTGATCTGGTCAGCGCCGATTATCTTGGTGGATTCGCCATGACCGAACCCGATGCCGGCTCCGATGTCATGGCCATGTTATCCAAGGCTGAAGACAAAGGCGATCACTGGCTCATGAACGGTTCAAAGACATGGATTTCCAATGCTGAAAAAGCAGATGTGATTGTTTATTACGCTTATTCTGATCGTTCTCAGGGTTCAAAGGGTCTTTCCGCCTTTTTGGTTGAGCTTAAAAATTTTAACGGTATAAAAACCTCGGGTATAGAAAAGATGGGGTCATTTTCCTCACCCACCGGTGAAATTTATCTGAAAGATACAAAGGTCCCCAAGGAAAACATTATCGGAAATCCCGGTGATGGCGCCAAAATTCTATTCGGGTCCCTGAACCAGACTCGTCTTTCAGCTGCGGCAGGGGCTGTGGGAGTAGCCCAGGCCTGTCTGCAGGAAGCAATTAAATACTGCAACGAAAGAAAACAGTTTGGAAATCCGATCGGTCAGTTCCAAATGAACCAAGATATGATCGCGCAAATGTCTTCAGAAATTGAAGCAGCGAGGTTGCTGGTTTACAAAGCGGCTTGGGCAAAAGATCAGGGAAGAATGAATAACGGTCTCGATGTTGCCCAGGCAAAATATTTCGCCGGAGAAGTAGTGACAAAGTGTGCCAACTATGCCATGAGAATTCTCGGTGCATATGGTTACTCTACAGAGTATCCTGTAGCACGATTCTATCGCGATACCCCGACGTACACAATGGTTGAGGGATCGGCCAATATTTGCAAATGGATCATCGCTTTGGATCAGCTCGGAATTAAAAAAGCAAATCGATGAGAACGTATGAAAGGAGTTTAAGATGGATGTTGTTGTTCTAGTTAAACAGGTACCAGACACCGAATCTCTAATACAGATCGCGGAAGATGGTGTAAGCATAAAAACCGGCGATTTAAAATGGGTCATCAATCCGTACGACGAATTTGCTGTCGAAGAAGCATTGCAGATCAGGGAAACCCATGGTGGAACGGTTACCATACTTTCCATGGGGCCGGAAAAAACCACCGAGGCGATACGAACCGCCCTCGCCATGGGAGCGGATAATGGTGTTCTTATCAACGACCCCATGACCGCCGGCGGGGACGCACTGACAACCGCCAAAGTGCTTGCAGCCGCCCTAAAAGAGATTCCATATGATCTTATTATTGCCGGACAGCGAGCCGTTGATGGGGATAACTATCAGGTGGGGTCTGCTGTTGCCGAATATTTGAGTATCCCTCAAATTTCTTTGGTAATCAAAGAGGAAATTTTCGACGGAAAGATCAGGTGCCACCGCGTATTTGAAGGGGGAATTGTGGTTGTAGAAACTTCATTTCCTGCTTTATTCACCACCCAGCGCGGGTTAAATGAACCGAGATATGCATCTCTACCTGGAATCATGAAAGCCAAAAAGAAACCGCTGGATATCAAAACGCTGGCCGACATCGGTATTGATCCCGCAATTGTCGGAAAAGCCGGAAGCAAGGTTAAAATTCAAACGCTGAATTTTCCGCCCGAAAGACAAGCGGTGAGAATGATTGATGGTGAATCCGGAGCAGAAAAGGCGGCAAATTTGGTAAAAATATTGCATGGGGAAATCAAGGCCATTTAAGCAGGGCCAAATTGACGGTTTCGTAAAAAGTCGAAATTAGAAGGAGATAAAGATGGCACAAGGTATTTTTATCGTTACAGAACAAAGAGACGGCGCTTTTCGTAAAATTTCATACGAAGCGGTCAGCGAAGGAAGGCGTCTTGCCGATCTATTAAACACAAATTTAACGGCAGCGGTTTTGGGAACGGATATTGAAACAATGAGCGGGGAAATCGAAAAATACGGCGCAGAAAAAATATTGGTCGCCGATGATCCGGGGCTCTCGGAATATACCACCGATGCCTATACCAATGTCCTGACAGATTTGATAAAGGAACAGGATCCGGAATTGATTATTATTGGGGCCTCTACCCAAGGAATAGATTTGTCGGCCCGTCTCGCTGCGAGATTGGACGCGGGTTTGGTAATGGACTGTGTCGCCATTAAACAAACCGACGGTGGATTGGTCTTCACCCGCCCGATGTTTGGCGGTAAAGTTCTGGCCGATGTCGAAATCGCCGGGACACCTCAAATTGTCACCATACGACCGAATGTGATGTCTATCGTAGAAACACCCAAAAGCGCAACAGTCGACAGACCCTCCGTAAAAGTTGGAGAAGTTAAGACATCGGTTGTCGAAACAAAAATCGAAGCAGGTGATAAGATCGAATTGACCGAAGCGGATATTATTGTGTCCGGAGGGAGGGGTACGGGCGGCGATTTTTCTGTCATTGAAGATCTGGCTGCCCTGCTGGGTGCCGCCATTGGCTCCTCACGATCGGCTGTTGACGAAGGTTGGCGCCCCCATAGCGATCAGGTCGGCCAGACCGGAAAGGTGGTTTCGCCAAATTTATACATTGCCTGTGGTATTTCCGGGGCCATTCAGCATTTGGCGGGTATGTCCACATCCAAATACATTGTGGCGATAAACAAAGATCCTGAAGCTCCCATTTTTTCAAAAGCCGACTTTGGAGTGGCAGGGGATCTTTTTGAAGTAATTCCGGAAATCATAAAAGAAATTAAAAACATAACTTAATGAAATAAAACCAGAAACCCTCCTAAGATCCGGACGACCACACAAAAATCCCCTGCCTCTGGCTGCAGGGAATGCACCATAGATCAATAAAAAGAGAGGGTGTTCAATAAAAAAAGTTCTGGATGATATAAATGGATCAGACGAGAGAACAATTGCCGTTTGATATTCTCTTCGTAGGCGCCGGACCTGCAAATCTGGCGAGTGCCATTCATTTGATGAAGCTGGCTCGCGAAAAGAAAATGGAAATTGAAGTGGGCATGATTGAGAAAGGGGATACCATTGGATCCCACGCCATCAGCGGCGCCATTCTGGATCCCATCGCACTAAAAGAGCTCATCCCCGATTATCTGGAAAGGGGATGCCCCATAGAACAAACCGAGTGCCGTGATCACCTCTATTTCCTCACCCGTAAAGGCGCATTTTCGATCCCCTTTACTCCAAAATACCTACATAATGAAGCATGCCTCGTTATTAGCCTTTCTAAGTTTACAAGATGGTTGGGAGGTTTGGCCGAAGAAATGGGGGCAAACATCTTCCCCGGGTTTGCCGGAACCGAAGTACTCTATAACGCTGATGCCAGCTGTGTAATCGGTGTAAGGACCGGAGACAAGGGCATTGATAAGCACGGGGAGAAAAAGTCCAACTACGAACCCGGCATCGATTTAATGGCCAAGGTATCTGTTTTTGGCGAGGGTTCCAAGGGGAGTCTTATACGAGACCTGGACAAGAAAATGGATATTTTTTCCAATAAAATGCCCCAGGTGTTTGAAACAGCGATCAAAGAAGTGATTGAGATACCCGAATCGAGCCCTTTCCTGTCAGCAGAAACCACCGTGTTCCACACTTTTGGCTATCCTCTGGGGCTGAATACAAAAGGCGGAGGATTTCTTTACAAGTTGAAAGACAACCGGGTCTGCTGTGGCCTGGTGGTCGCGCTTGACTATAAAGACCCGTTTTTAGAGCCTTATGAAGCCTTTTTACGGTTCAAAAGACATCCCCTTATTGCTAAAATTATCCAAGGTGGAAAGGTGCTGCAGCAGGGAGCAAAGACCCTTTCTGCCGGTGGATATTACACCATGCCCACGCTTGTGGCCAATGGGGCGGTGTTTGTCGGTGACAGCGCCTCAATGCTGAACACCCAACGATTGAAAGGCATACACACCGCCATGAAATCGGGTATGCTAGCGGCGGAAGCAATTATTTTTGCACTGGAAAAAAACGATTTTTCGACCAAAACACTGAGAAAATATGAATTGGGGGTGGAGAAGAGCTGGATAAAGGACGAACGGTATAAGGCGCGCAATTTTACCCAAGCCCTTTCCCAAAAGGGATTCCTTAAGTTCATGCATGTCGGTGTCCAGTATTTTACCGGCGGTAGAGGGTTAAAAGATCCGCTCACTATAAAAGAAGACAGTTCCACATTGAAACCACTGACGCCAAAAAAGGCAAATAAGGCCAAAACAGCGATCCCTCAACATTTTGATGGTACCCTTTACGTTGACAAGTTAACCGGTGTTTATCTCTCCGGAACCAAGCACGAAGAGGACCAGCCCTGTCATCTCATTGTTCATGACACACGTATTTGTGAAACCAAGTGCTTTGAGAGTTATCGCAACCCTTGCGTCTTGTTCTGTCCTGGAAAAGTTTACGAGATAAAAGAAACGCCACAGGGAAAAAGGCAACTGGTAATCAATCCGTCCAATTGCCTCCATTGCAAGACATGCGAAGTCAAGGATCCGTTTGAAAATATTACCTGGACATGCCCTGAAGGAGGGGGAGGCCCAAACTATTCGATGGTGTGATATTTTAAGGAAAGTCGCATCAGGCATAGGGTAAAAAGAAATTTTTCCGGAAAAAATTGATGATGAGCGCTTTGACAACGGCACAAAACCTTTTAAGAGTTATCATTTCAGAAGCAACTGATATTACGAAAGAAACCAGACTATCGCGTGCCTGTGCATGGTGATTACCTTATGGATACCGGTTCAAACTGATTGCCTCATTGTTTTTCCAAAAAATTTTATTTACCCCACACCAGATGCGGCACCGTGCTCCACTGGGGGTGCGAAACTTGACCTTTTAAGAACAACGTGCACATGATTTTATAAAAGCCCATTTTATTTAATTAGTTAAGACATCATAAAAATGAGTTGAGGAGGAACAAATGAAAGAAGTCGTCATTCTAAGCGCTGCCCGGTCGGCGGGCGGCAAATTTGGCGGTTCCCTGGCCCCCATGACCGCCCCGGATTTCGGTGCGGTGGTGGTTCGGGAAACAATAAAACGTGCGGGCATTTCACCGGATGTCATCGATCAATCGATAATCGGCAATGCCTGGCAAGCAGGGGTAGGACCAAATCCGGCTCGTATCACCGCCGTCCGGGGTGGTGTACCGATTGATGCGCCTGCTGTTTCCATTAATGTCCGTTGTGGTTCCAGCATACAGGCCATGATTTTCGGAGCCCAGGCGATTAAGGCGGGCGATGTGGACACCGTCCTGGTGGGAGGGACCGAAAGCGCCAGCCAAATTCCCTATGCATTGTCAAAGGCCCGTTGGGGATATCGTATGGGGAAGGGAGAACTGCTGGACTTAATGCATAAAGACGGTTTTCTTTGTCCATTGAGCGGAAGCCTGATGGGTGAATTGACCGATGCACTTGCCAAGGAACTCGATATCGGACGGGGAGACCAGGATGAATTTGCAGCCGACTGCCACAACAAGGCCGAAGTCGCTGTCAAATCCGGAAAGTTCGCGGATGAAATCGTTCCGATTGAAGTGCCGGGTCGTAAAGGTAAAGTCACTGTTTTTAAGGATGAAGAGATTTTTCGTGAAGGCGTCGCAGTAGAATCCCTGGCCAAACTAAAACCGGTATTCAACAAAGATGGTACCATCACTGCGGGGAATGCCTGTGCTTTATGCGATGCCGCCGCTTCGCAGGTGATCATGGAGCGCGAAAAAGCCAAGGCAATGGAACTCGAACCAATGGCACTCATTCGCGGGTATGCATTTATCGGCTATGAACCCAAACGGTTCGGTCTGGCGCCGGTTAAGGCAATTCCATTCGCTCTTAAGCAGGCTGGATTGGAACTTTCTGATATTGATCTAATTGAACTCAACGAAGCCTTTGCCGCACAATATATCGCCTGCGAACGTGCGTTGAATATCGACCGGAGCAAGGTCAATGTAAATGGCGGTGCAATTGCATTAGGCCATCCGGTGGCCGCCACCGGCGCAAAGCTTATGAGTACACTGCTATATGCAATGAAAGACCGTGATGTGCAGTTCGGTTTGGTCAGCCTGTGTATTGGCGGTGGCAATGGCGTAGCGGTCGTGGTCGAAAGACTTTAATGAGGGGGTAAAATTATGAAAATAAAAAAAGTGCTTGTGGTCGGTTCAGGCGCCATGGGGGCCGGCATTGGGCAGCTTTGCGCCCAGCAAGGATTCGATGTTGTAATTACAGATATAAATCATGAGTTATCAAATAAAGCAAAATCCAACATTGAAAAAGGGCTTTCCCGTAGAGTTGCAAAAGGAAAGATCGCAGAAGAAGACAAAAACGCAATTCTTTCTCGAATTTCCACAGCAGGGGATTTATCACCTGCCAACGATGCTGACTTTGTCATCGAAAGTGCGTCTGAAGATTTAGAAATCAAGAAAAATATTTTCAAAGAGCTCGATACTCGGGTCCGGCCAGAGGTTGTTCTGGCTACGAACACGACCTCGCTTTCCATTTCAGCAATGGCCGAGGCGACCACCCGTCCGGAAAAAGTGGTACAGATGCATTTTTTCAATCCACCAACGATCATGAAGTTGGTGGAGATTATGCCTGGACGAAAAACCGCTGCAGAAACTTTAGAAGCGGCGGAAGCTTTTGCCAAACAGTTGGGAAAAGATCCAGTGGTTTGCAAAAGCGAAGCGCCTGCCGGCATCGTCAGCCGAATTTTAGGCCAGATGCTCAACGAAGCCACCTGGCTGGTAGCTTCCAATGTGGCTGAACCGGCGAATGTGGACAAGGCCATGAAACTCGGCGCCAACCATCCGATGGGGCCGCTGGAGCTGATCGACCTCATCGGGTTGGACGTTCATCGCGCCAAAATGGAAACGCTTGTTAAAGAGCTTGATGATTTTCGATACCAGCATCCGGAACTCTTAAATAAAATGATCGAAGAGGGCAAGCTGGGCAAAAAAACCGGAAGGGGTTTCTATAATTATGGAGACGAGTGATGTTTGAGAATATTTTGTTTGAAATAGATGGTCCGATCGTAACTCTGACGGTCAACCGGCCTGAAAAACTCAATGCAATCAATAATGCCACGGTCGAGGAAATCGATCGATCATTGGCCCAGATAGAAAAAGCATCCGATCTCCGGGTGCTTATTTTAACCGGCGCAGGAGAAAAAGCGTTTGTGGCCGGTGCTGATATTCATGAACTCGATCGCCGGGACAGCCTGAACGGGCGTTTCGAAACGCGGCGTCGACAAGAGGTCTATACCCGGATCGAAGAGCTGGGGATTCCATCGATTGCCGCTATTAACGGTTGGGCACTTGGGTCCGGTCTGGAGCTGGCCATGGCCTGCACTTTACGAATTTCGTCCTCAAAGGCACGTTTGGGTCAGCCCGAGGTGAAGTTAGGCATTATCCCCGGAGCCGGCGGTACACAACGATTACCGAAACTGATCGGAATGGGTCGCGCCATGGAGTTGATTCTTACCGGCGAACCGGTGAATGCCGACCAGGCACTCGCGATCGGTTTGGTGAATCGTGTGGTGGAACCTGATCAACTGATGACAGAAGTTAGAAGTCTTGCCACGATGCTGGCATCCCGTCCCAAGCTCGCCCTCCAATACGCAAAGGAAGCCATACTTCGTTTTTCAGAAGGGTCACTGGCCCAGGGGCTGGCGCATGAATCATATCTGCATGCCCTGTCCTGTGGAACCGAGGACAAAAAGGAAGGCGTGAAATCCTTTTTGGAAAAGCGCGATCCCCATTTTCAAGGACGATAACCCGAAAAACCTCTTCGTGATCCTCAGAAACCGAATTGAAATCCGGTGTTCGGCGATCATGTAAATACGGCCGGGCACCAGCACCTTAATCATAAAACAAGGGCGGGAGTGGCCACATGAGACCCTATTTCAAAAAGATGACGGCGTTCGGCGCCGAACTGAGCAAGGGGCAGATTACCAGCACCGAAGAAAATCTGAAAAAAATAAAAGAAGTTGAAAATGAACTGAAAAAGGAAGTGGATCGGGTTAAAAATGCCGGGTTCTCCGAAGAAAAAATTAATGCCCGGGGACAATTGACGGTCTGGCAACGGCTAAAATACCTGGTTGATCCCGGAACATGGTGCCCGCTGCATACCCTGTACGATCCGGCTGAAAATGATGAAGGAACGACCAACGTTATAGACGGGCTTGGAAAAATTTCGGATAGATGGGCTGTGATTATCGGATTTGATAATAAGATATTTGCAGGTGCTTGGCTTCCGGGGCAGAGTGATAATATATTACGGGCAACCCATCTTTCAAAAAGATTAAACATTCCGCTGGTCTGGCTGGTTAACTGCAGCGGTGTAAAACTGACCGAACAGGAAAAGTTCTATGCCGATCGCAGGGGAGGCGGCGCCACGTTCTTCAGACATGCTGAGCTTGAGCAGCTGGGTATACCGATTCTTACAGGCATTTACGGTACCAACCCTGCAGGTGGCGGATACCATGCGATCAGTCCTACCATCCTTTTTGCTCACAAAAACTGTAATATTGCCGTTGGGGGCGGTGGCATATTGAGCGGCATGTCACCCAAAGGCTACTTTGATCAAGAGGGCGCGGAAGCGCTGATCAAGTCGGCTAAACAATATAATGTTGAGCCACCGGGCTCTGCAAAGATCCATTACGATGAAACCGGCTTTTTCAGATATGTTTATGAGGAAGAAACAGGGGTGCTGGATGGTCTGAAAGATTACATGAAGGATATGCCCGCCTATAATCCCAAATTTTATCGCGTGGCAGATCCTGCACCGCCGAGGTTTCCTTCCGAAGACCTATACCGTCTGATTCCATTTAATCAGAAACAGATGTACGCATTTGAAGAGGTTTTGGCACGCCTTGTAGATGGAAGTGAACATATGGAGTTTAGACCGGATTACGGACCTGAGGTCTATACCGGTTTGTGTAAAATGGATGGATTTCTAGTGGCCTGCATCGGTAACCGCCAGGGATATTTGGGAGAAGAATATCCTGAGTATGCCCCCTATGCCGGCATTGGTGGAAAACTGTACCGCCAGGGGCTAATAAAAATGAACGAATTTGTAACATTATGCGGGAGAGATCGCATACCGATCATCTGGTTCCAGGATACGACAGGAATTGATGTGGGGGATCTGGCTGAAAAAGCAGAACTGCTCGGGCTCGGCCAGGCGTTGATCTATTCGATCCAGCAGACCGAGATTCCGATGATGCTTGTACTTCTCAGAAAGGGGACGGCAGCGGCCCATTATATCATGGGAGGACCGACGGCCAACCGGCATAATGCCTTCACCCTCGGCATACCGACCACTGAAATATATGTGATGCATGGCGAAACGGCCGCTGCGGCCAGCTTTTCCCGCAGGCTGGTTAAAGAAAAAGACGCCGGAAGGCCGCTGGGGCCGGTAATCGAAAAGATGAACAAAATGGCCCGGGAATATCACGACAACTCCAGGCCGATCTACTGCGCCAAAAAGGGGTTTGTGGATGAAATTTCAACCATGAATGATATCAGAAAATATCTGAAGGCCTTTGCCGGTGCTGTTTACCAAAACCCAAAATCAATCTGTCCCCAGCATCAGATGCTTCTGCCCCGGAGCATAAAGGGGTAATGCCCATAAGCGCTAAGTTATTTTTGCGCCGGGAGACTGTGGAAGGTTAACTGAAAAAAAATGAACATCGAACATCGAACGTCCAACATCGAATCCTCCAAAGGCGGACAAGTGTTGAATGGTAAAAGATGAAGAAACAGACTTATGACTTAGAAGAAAGAGGGCCAGAACACAGAGCTTTGATCTGGATTGCTGACCCCAGTTAAACAATTTAAGGTTTAAATGGGCAGGGACGGCAATCCAGATCACACCTATATCCAGCTGTCGCTGGAAGGAATCTTGTTGAGCAAATTATTATTCGCCGTACATATCAGTTATGAGCTTTCGTAATTGGGCGGCTTTGATATCAGATAACTTATCAAGTTTCTTTTTCAATCTTTGCTTGCTAATGGTGCGAATTTGATCAACAGCAATTTCGGCATTTTTGTTCGCGCATTTAATCTGAAGCCGAGTTCTCCATAGTGGATGCAATTTTGAGGTTAATGGACATACAACAACAGTTTCCAAAAATTTATTCATTTCGTCTTGGCTAATTACGACGACGGGACGTACTTTTTTTATTTCGCTCCCTATAGCGGGGTTTAGATCAGCAAAATATATTTCATACCTTTTAATATTCAAAGTCCTCATCCTCCAGGCCGTCAAGAAGCGTTGTGTCAAAATCGTTCCAATTTTCCTTTTCATTAGCCATGGTTTTATACGTATCGTCCCAGGAAAGCTTGCTTTCTTCTTTATTACGAAGAAGCAGTCCTTTGTCTGTTTCTTCTATTAAAAGAGAATTTTTCAGGCCATATTTTTGAAGGAGCGCCTTGGGTATGCGAACTCCTTTGGAATTTCCAATGGGGACTATCTTAGCAGCCCTTGTTCGTATTTGATTTTCCATGGATTTTGCTCCTTAGATTTCATTAATTTAAAATTGTAACTACTGTAATTACATTTATCTTTGATGTCAAGCTTAGAATCAAAGTTTTTTTTTACGATGAAGGTTACACACCACCTCAGACTTAACGAAATTCACCGGCAGCTTATATTTCCCCTCTTTCTCGATCTGGTCATCATTAACCGCTCGACCGCAATAGGCAACGATCTGTCCCTGGTGATCATGAATCGGAATAACGATTCTATTCATCATCATGCCTTTATTGCAGTATTCTATGCAGCTGGTCGAGCTTCGTGATTATGTGAAGTGGGCCGGCTGGAAAATACACAAAGAATTTATTGATGAAGGTTACACCGGCAAAAACACCAGTCGGCCAGCGTTTAAAGAAATGATGGATCTGGCCAGGCAGCGAAAGTTTGATGTCTTGCTGGTCTGGAAGCTGGACCGGCTGAGCCGATCCCTCAAGGACCTGATCAATACCCTGGACGGATTAGGATCCCTTAGAGTTGATTTTATTAGCTACAACAATGAACTTAACACATCGACCTCATAAGGAAGGCTGCTTTTCAATGTAATGGGAGCCGTAGCAGAATTTGAGAAAGATATTATACGGGAGCGGGTTAAAGCTGGGCTTGATAATGCCAGATCTAAAGGTAAACGCTTAGGCAGACCCCGTGTTTCCCCTCTTTTAATTCCAAAAGTTAAAGAATTGAGGGCCCGGGGCCTTTCTATCCGCAAAATAGAAAAAACCTTAAAATCTAAAGATTTCTTATGGGTCAATTAGAAATATATTGAAAAGACAAAAGTTGAGATACGGAATGGATATGTCAGGTTTTCTGGAAGGATGAAAACCTTAGGTATGTATGGAGTATCTGCAATTTTAAAGGGATAGTTTCATTATTATTTCAAACAGAATAAATCAGAATGGAGCATTAATACAGGCTGTCGAATTCATCTTAAACTCAACAAATTTCCAATCGCTAGGATGGCGGTGAGTTTACGCTTAAAACCTTCTTCTGCCATAATGGCACCCTCCTTTTTAAGGTTTCAAACAGAGGAACTCAGTATGTAAACTATTCGAAGGAGCACAGAAATCAGATGAGAAGCCGGATTCGGTTCTGTATATTGAGAACCGCTTCAGGTCAGCTGGAATAGGAGAATCAGAAATATTTATTCATTTATACCCAAATCGATGGGATTTAGT
This sequence comes from Desulfobacterales bacterium, assembly GCA_011049715.1. Lineage (GTDB taxonomy): Bacteria > Desulfobacterota > Desulfobacteria > Desulfobacterales > UBA2156 > UBA2156. Next base: position 179 of record DRHF01000094.1, on the reverse strand, counting down.
CAAACATAATCGAGAATAATGGCGGGTGGTGAGTCGGGTAGACCGGAGGAATTTCACCTCCAGTCCCCCACAGAACCGTACGTGAATCTCTCGATTCATACGGCTCATGCCAACCATCCTCTTGAAACCTCTCGGTCTCAAGCCGACGCAGAATGTGTCCAGCTCCTCCCCCGCTTTAG
>DRHF01000093.1 GCA_011049715.1 Desulfobacterales bacterium | reverse complement strand
TAATTTATCAAGTTCTTTGTTGTATTTATTCTCTTTTTCCAGCTTTGAGAGTTCAGATGTTTTTTTCATCAGATCTGATACGGTTCCTGCTAGAAATTTTTCTATATTCAATTTTCTTATTTTTTCAAGATCCGCCAATTCACTTTTCACAATAATTTCTAAAATACTGACAAAGGAGCCCCAGTTTTCAGATATTTGCTTTTTATCAACAGGTGCATTATTTATCATATCACCAGTCAGTATAAGATCCTTTTTTGTTTTTAGAATCGTGATAATCTTCTGGATGAGTTCGAAAGTCTTGTTCCAGATATCCTTGTCCATTTTAGCTGCGAAATTAGACAGCAATTCATTAATATCTTTTTGATAACTTTCAGGTAATGCATTCCAGAGTACTTGAGGTTCGTTTTTCGACAAACCTTGGGCTATTGTGTCAACAACCTCATCAGGTGTTTTAGCAGAAGATTTTGAACAACCACTGATAAAAACTATAACCAAGGTACTTAAAATTAATATAATTGTTCTGTTGAAAAAAATATTTTTCATACCCTGTCCTTTCTTTAAATAATTCTTAATGGAATAAATAATGTAGGGTCAAATTAAATTGGAGTTAAAAATAGACGGAAAACATAGAAATAACATGAAAAATCAATATGGTAAACTACAATACCATAATTGAGCGAATTAAGGCGGCGGAACAACAACCTTTTCGTAGGCGTGACGCTGGCTGATAAGGTTTGAATGCTCGAAGACATCTAGAGCACTTTCATACAAGTCTTTGGGTATGGCGATATCTCCGCGCCAGGTACCCATCTGCTGATACGCTCGTACGGCATCGGCTACAGCTTCTACCGCGTGGTCAGGGAAAAAATCTGTCTCTGTTTTGGCGATTTCTTCAGGATCAGCGGTGCTGACCCACTCTCGGGATGCCCGATAGGCATCGGAAAACTTTTTTGCATCTTCGGTTTCCAGCCATTCCCATCGACAGATCAGAGAAGAAAATGCCACCGGGCCTACCGCCTCTCCCACCGATGCGACGATGTGGGCGCATCTTTCGAGTTCAAGTTGCTGAGGATATGAACCTTGCTCATGGAAATAATCGCCTTCCCCACTGCGCCAGGAATTCATCATATCTTGAGTGGACGGCTTGTTGATACCATCCACCTCGTCGAGGTCGACACCTTTCCTGTCGGCGCCGTAGCGCAACATTGCTTCAGGTTGCCCCCCGTGAACATACATAAATTTGCTGCCTTTCAGCTTATCCCATGTGAAGTGGCTGTCGGCTTCTCTTGCAGCGATGAAAAAACCGTCAAGGGTATTGATTTGGGCAAACTGGGCAATGGAAGGCTTTTCACCTTTTTCAAGATCTATCCAGCTTAAAGAAACTGCGGCCTGACTCACATCCATACGGTCGGAAACGACCTCTTTGGTAATCGAGACGCCCGATGGGCACAGGTGGTAGGAGCCGGTGAGACCTTCATTTTCCAAGAATCCTCCGGCTATCAGTGAAATGAGGGGACTGTAAAAAACCGAATGTCGAGCGGCCATGATTCTGATTTCGGTCATTTGCTTACCGTCTGTTCGAGATTTTCACTTCGCTACAACCGGCCCATCCGAATTAGGAGTTGAGCGAAAAGAGTGATGTCTGCCTATGCGATTATATTATTAGGAGGATAGCCGCTCTCATGTTTTAACAGCCATTCTTTGCGCCAAAGACCGCCACCATATCCGGTCAGGCTCCCATCACTTCCGATGACCCGGTGGCAGGGAATGATTATGCCGATAGGGTTTATGCGATTGGCATTTCCCACCGCCCGACAGGCGTTGGGGTTGTCGATGGCATTGGCAATGTCTCCATAGGATACTGTTTCACCGAAAGAAATTTTTCTCAGTTGTTGCCAGACCCGTTTTTGAAAATCTGTACCCAGAGGCTCGAGGTTCAATAAAAACTCTTTGCGTTTCCCTTTAAAATATTCGTCTATCTGCTTCAGACATGCTTTTAAGCAGAAAGGAAGTTCAGCATCTCCCTGCAGCATCTTCTCCACAAAGCCAAGGGATAAAATGCTATCCTGAGCTCCAACAATTTCAATCGGTCCCAGGGGCGATTTGTAATATGTTTTATAAGTTTCCATGGGGTGAAAGTTTGCTATCATGAGTGATAGTTACCGTCAACATAAAAGGGCGCTCGGTTTAAAAAAGTTGATTGCAACAGCTGGGATCTGTTTACAGGCTATTGCAAAACGCCCTCCATCGAGACCAGCTCGGCTGTAAAATGACCGACAATGACTTTGCTCTTCGCCTTGACCACCAGGCGGCGATCATCGGCTGTGACCCAGACCTGAAGCCTGGCATCTTTACTTTTTCTGAAAATACCACCGATGTGTTTCAGATCCGGTTCAATCAGGAAGGTATCAAATTTTCCGGCAACCACTTTTACCCTTTCCCGTTTAATAATCCGGGCCTTGCCGATGACGAGTTTTTTCCCGTCGGTCACCGGCAATTCAACTTCAAGTTTTGCTTTCAGGGCGAAGAGGCGGAAAGCGTAAAACACACCCAGCGGATCGAATGTCCCCGGCAAAAGATCGATCGTCTTTTTATATTTTCCTTTGCGATAATAATGCGCTTTTTTTCGATTCCAATCGAATTTTACCAGGGAATCTTTCTTGTAACTCCCTTCACGCTGCTTTTTTCTGTATAACAGGGAATGGGTCATGGATCGGTCTGCGTAGGATTCAATGCGATCCCGTACCTTGTAAATCAGGTCGATGAACGGGTATGACCGGGCGGTGACCCGGAACAGAAAGGCCGGTTGGCCCAATTCCTCACTTCCATCCAAAATTTGAAGCTCAGATTCACCGACCGGGATGATACTCCACTTGAGGACATAGCTGAGCTTTTCGCCCACTTGAAAAGGGATTCGGACATCGGCGTTCGATGCAAAACCCGCATCTGTTGCAACCATCATTACCAGCAGCAGTGATATGGGAAGGGTAAGCAGGCGCAAAATTTGTCCCTTGTTGCAGGGTTTTTTGAAAATTCGGACTTTCTTTAATCTGAATATATACCAATAAATATCAGACATCAAAGGATTCCCTCTGTCAGTGTGCACACCATATTAAATGTTCGGCCCAGGGCCGTGTTAAAAAGATCAAGCCCATGAAACTTATTTACGGTGTACCCGCCGGTATACCTATCAACATGTAGTGTCCAATCGATTTTTCGACGGGAGAACTTTCGATTGCATACCGTGCCACAGATGTAATATAAAACTTTAAAAAATGGCTCCAACAAACGAAAATTATCTTTTTATGGTCTGATATCGAGCGAAGAATTATTCCAGTTAAAACCTCAGAGACAGAACTTGAGCATACTACCGGGGCATAACCAAGCGGATGAACCAGACGGGAAGAATCTCTTGTCTTTTGCGCTATATTCTTGAACAAGCATTACAGTAAAACCGCCCGTACAGGCAAAGTTGTAGAGTGTTTTTTTCCGCGAATAGATCGACAGACTGACCGCAGGATTTTCAACCGGGTTTTGGGGTGGTTTGGGATGGAAGAAAAAGTAAAAATTGGGATCAGCAGCTGTCTGCTCGGATGCAAGTTGCGTTGGAATGCCGGTCACAAGCTCGATCGGTACCTGACAGATACGCTGGGTCAGTTTGTTGAATATGTTCCCGTGTGCCCAGAAGTGGAAGCCGGTTTTGGCGTACCCAGAGAATCGTTTCGTCTGTTCGGCGATCCTGAAAACCCCCGTTTGATCACTTTCAAGAGTAAAACGGATCACACCGCTCAAATGACCCGCTGGGCGAAAAAGCGCGTAAAAGAGCTCGAAAAAGAAGATCTGTGCGGATTTATTTTTAAAAGGGATTCTCCCAGTAGTGGCATGATTCGGGTGAAAGTTTACAACGAAAAAGGAATGCCGGGAAGAAAAGGGGTGGGCATATTTGCCCGGGCTTTTATGGGTCATTTCCCGCTCATACCGGTAGAAGACGACGGTCGACTCTACAATCCGGTAATTCGGGAAAATTTCATCGAGCGCATTTTTACACTGAAACGATGGCGGGACAATGTTGCCAAGTCGCCAGGCATGAAAAAACTGGTGAATTTTCATACACGCAATAAGCTTTTGATCCTATCACACAGCCAAAAACATTCCAGGCTGATGGGCAAACTGGTGGCAGGCGGCAAGAAAATGAAACTAAAAGAACTTTACACCCAGTATGAGATCCTTCTGATGGAGACATTGAGGTTAAAAACGACCCTTAAGAAAAACAGCAATGTCCTGCAACATTTGATGGGGTATTTCAAAAAACAGCTGACCGCCGATGAAAAGAAGGAGCTGCTGGAGGTGTTTGATCAGTATCGACAAAAGTTTGCACCCCTAATCGTTCCGCTTACCTTGATTAATCACTATGTGCGAAAGTATGATCAACCGTATCTCAAGATGCAGACGTACCTGAACCCGCATCCGGTCGAGTTGAAATTGAGAACCCCCGCGTTGTTCTGATCCATATGGCTTTGGATGGGTTTGACTGTCTCTGGATATCTATGGAATAGAAGCGCTTTTTTTTGATCAGCCCCGGTCACTTGCCGTTTCGTAGCCGACGGCGCTGCTGGGCGCTCAGTGCTGTCTTTCGAAGGCGGATGGAGGCCGGCGTAACTTCCACCAGTTCATCTTTCCGAATAAAATGGATGGCCTGCTCCAGCGTCATGGGTTTAACCGGAGAGAGAATGACGTTTTCGTCTCGACCCGATGCGCGCATGTTGGTCAGATTTTTTTCCTTGCAGGGATTGGCGTTGATATCGGTTACCCGGTTGTGCTCTCCAAAGATCATACCTTCGTATGTCGGAAACCCGGGTTTGATGAACAGACGGCCTCTCGGCTCAAGATTAAACAGAGCGTAAGCAACGGCCGTACCCTGGCGATCGGATACAATAGAACCGGTAAAGCGGCTGGGAATTTCGCCGCGATATGCGTCATAGCCCGCAAAATAAGAATTCATAATTCCGGTGCCTTTGGTGTCGGTAAGGAACTCGTCCCGATACCCGATGAGTCCCCGGGAAGGGATGCTGAACTCTATCCGCACCCGGCCGCTGCCGTGGTTGATCATGTTGGTCATCCGGCCTTTGCGGACGGCAAGCTTTTCGGTGACAACACCCAGAAAGCTTTCGTCGCAATCGATGAAGAGATGCTCCATAGGCTCCAGTTGCCGGCCGTCCTGATATTTGAAGATGACTTCGGGCCGTCCCACGGCCAGCTCAAACCCTTCACGCCGCATGGTCTCGATCAGTATGGCCATCTGAAATTCGCCCCGACCTTTTACCAGAAACTCTTCCCTGTTTTCGGATGCTTCCACCTGAATCGCCACGTTGCTGAGCGTCTCTTTGAGCAGTCGTTCCCGAATTTTACTCGACTGAACAAAGCGGCCTTCCCGGCCGGAAAAGGGCGATGTATTGATCGTAAAACGCATGGCCACGGTGGGTTCGTCCACCGTAATGCGAGGCAGGGCGCAGGGCACCTCACGCGTACAGATAGTGTCCCCGATCTGAACGTCTTCGATACCCGACAGTACAATGATATTTCCCGGACCGGCCGTTTCCACTTCCTGGATCGCCAGGCCATCATAAGTCTTCAGTTGCGAGACCTTAAGGGGCCGCTGAACGCCCTGTTCACCGATACAGACCAGGTGGTCGTTATGGTGCGCCCGGCCATTGACCACTTTCCCCACTGCCAGTCGGCCCAGATAATCGGAATAAGCCAGATCCGAAACCAGCATCTGAAATGGCGCCGACGGATCGTAGCTTGGCGGGGGAATTTCATCCAGGATCATATCCAGAAGCAGGTGGAGGTTCACACCCTCTTCCTGCGGAGATCTTGTCGCCATCCCGTTGCGTCCCACGGCAAAAAGGTACGGAAAATCCAGCTGGTCCTCGCCGGCATCCAGGTCGATAAACAGGTCATAAACCTGGTCTAAAACAGCTTCCGGCCGGGCATCCTTACGGTCGATCTTGTTGATCACCACGACAATTTTAAGGCCGGCGGTCAGGGTTTTCTCCAGCACAAAACGGGTCTGGGGTAACGGCCCTTCCGAGGCATCCACCAAAAGGAGCGCTCCGTCCACCATGGACAGCGCCCGCTCCACCTCGCCTCCGAAATCGGCATGTCCCGGAGTATCAATAATGTTGATCCGTACACCCTTCCAGTTTACCGAACAATTTTTGGCGGCGATGGTGATGCCCCGTTCCCGCTCCAGGTCCAGGTTGTCCATCAGACGTTCGCTGACCTCCTGGCCGTCGCGGAACAGCCCGCTCTGACGGAACATGGCGTCCACCAGGGTCGTTTTGCCGTGATCCACATGCGCGATAATGGCAATGTTGCGAATATTTTTATTATGTTCCACGTTTGTCGTCATTTGTTGTGTTACCCTTTGCTCAAAGCTCAGGGCATATATTTCAATGCAGGAATGTATAGAAAATATTTCTGTTTTATAAGGGCAATATAAGGAATCTTTTCTGTATATCAACACTGTTATGTTGTCCGATGCAACATGCAAATAATAAGATGCACCAAAAAGCTCCAAAAAGAAATGGGGCTAAATAAAAACAGTTTAGGTATCCTCAAAGATTTGCCATTTAAGTTGAGGCTATTTAATGCCGGCGTGCATGAAAGACTGAACGAATTGTCTTTGAAACAACAGAAAGGCAATGAGAAGGGGGGCAACGGACATCAGGGTAGCTGCGGATATGATTGACCAGTCCACGCCGGATTCCGGCGCTCCGAAAATACCCAACCCAACCGTTAACGGGCGAGTTTCTACCGAGTTAGTGACAATGAGAGGCCACAGGAAATTGTTCCAATGGTGGCTAACGGAAACGAGGCCATAGGCGAGATAGGTTGGGCGAGCCAATGGCACATATACGCGCCATAACACACCGAAAACGCCACAGCCTTCAAGACGTGCTGCTTCTTCCAGTTCTTTGGGTGTAGACTTAAAAGCCTGGCGCAACAGGAAGATGCCAAAAGCGCTGGCCATGTAAGGAAGACCGATGCCGAGAATGGTATCGATGAGTTCGAATCGGGCTAAGGTCCCATAGTTTTCAACGATCAGTATTTCCGGCGTAATCATCAATTGAACGAGGACCAGGGCAAAGGCGATGTTGCTGCCAAAGAATTGGAACCGGGCAAAGGCATAAGCAGCCAGGGTGCAAAGTACAAACTGAGCAATTAGAATCATGGTGACCAAGATGAAAGTGTTAAGTGCATAGCGAAGAAACGGAGCTTGAGAAAGAGCTTCCCTCAGGTTGGCAAGTGTGAGGGGCGCAAAAATATCGAAATGAACAGCGTATTCACTGGGATGAAATGCCGCCCAAAACGCATATATCAAAGGTGCAATCCACAGCAGGGCAAGAAACCACGCCGCACCTACTTCCAGAACATTCTGAAAATAGTATGATAAGGAGCGGGATGTTTTCATCGGTAGTGCACCCGTTTATCCAAAATGTAGAACTGCATTAGGGCCATTACAGCTAGAAGACCCAGCAGGACGACAGTAAGGGCCGCAGCGTAATTGGTGTCAAAAAAAGAAAATGCACTTTCAAAAATATAGTAAAGTAGTAGATTACTGGCATTGTCAGGTCCACCCTTGGTCAGCACAAACAGATGATCAATCAGTTTAAAGGAGTTAAGCACTGCATTAATTATTACGAATAACGTGGTCGGCATCAAGAGCGGGAATAAAACTCTGCGAAAATAATACCAGCGTGTCGAGCCTTCCAAGCGGGCAGCTTCTTCCAGTTCGGGTGGAATATTCTGTAGCGCGGCGAGATAGAAGATCATGAAAAATCCCGCCTCCTTCCAGATAGTCATGATAATAATGGACGGTAGAGCCGTGGCTGGATTTCCCAGCCAATTATGCCCGCCAATACCGAAAAAACTTGCTATTTGGTCAATGAGACCGATATCTGGAGTGTAGAAGAAGAGCCAGATATTGGCTACGGCGATCATCGGCAAAATGGTCGGCGTAAAAAATGCCATACGGACCAGAAAACGGAACGGAATGGCCCGGTTGACCAATAGAGCCATGACAATGGCCAGGATAATGGACGTCGGGATCGTGCCTATGGCAAACCAGGCGTTGTTGGAGAGAACCTTCCAAAAAATAGGGTCCTCAATCATCATTTTGTAATTTGCTAAACCTACAAAACGAGATGGACGGATTAACGTTCCTTTTGAAAACAGGCTGTTGATGACAGTGGCGATGGTCGGATAATGGGTAAAGGTAATTAAAAGGATTGCTGCAGGGGTCAGTAACAACCACCCATAAACATGCCTCATAAAGTTTTGCGACATCTATTTTGATCCCAAGAAAGAGCAGGAAAATAAAATAGGAGCGGGAAGCAGATGCTCCCGCTCCTTCCATAATAGATAGATGGTAATTAGCGGTATTGCTTCAACAGCCGTTCGGACAGGGCCTGCGCCTCTTTAAGGGCTGCTTCCGGGGTTTTTGTACCGGTCAGAGCGGCTTGGATGGCATCGTCCAGGGCTTTTCGCACCCTGCCGGTTTGATATGTCGCCAACTCGGCAGTAGCATATTTAAGCTGGTCGCGGGCCACTGCGGCGTACGGGAAGCCTTTGACGTATTCTTTCAGCTTACTGGTGTCATAAGCGGCCTGGCTGACTCCCATGTAGCCGGTCTTCATCGACCATTCGGCTGAACGCTCCGGACTGGTCATGAACCTGATCAGCCTCATGGCGGCTTTGCGTTCTGATGAGGAAGTCTTCTTAAAGATGTAGAAATTGCCGCCTCCTGTTGGCGTCCCGCGCCGTTTGCTAGCCGGCAACATGGCAACACCGAAATCGAACTTGGCTTTTTTCTTCACTATTGTCAGGTTCCCGGTTGAATGCCACATAATTGCGGTTTTCCCCTCGAGGAAATTCTGGCGAAGGGTGCCCCACTCGATGGTACCCGAAGGCATAATCTTGTGCTTTGATCCCAAATCCCTCCAGAACTGTAAAGCCTCTATGACGGCTGGGCTGTCGAAGTAGGTCTCATTACCGGCATCGTTCATCAGAACTTGGTCATTCTGCATGGTCAAGGCTCCGAACATCCAGTAGGGATAACCGGTGGATGGGATCATTGCGCCCCACTGGGAACCATCAGCCTTGGTGAGTTTTTTACCTACAGTGACCAGTTGTTCCCAAGTCTCCGGCGGTTTATCCGGGTCAAGCCCTGCCGCTTTAAAAGCATCTTTGTTGTAGTACATGACGATGGTTGAACGCTGAAACGGAATTCCCCAAGTCTTACCCGCGGTTCGGCCGTTTTCCATGAGTGTCGGGTAGAAGGAGTCCAGCCACGTTTTTTCTTCAGGGGTTTCTACCACATCATCGAAGGCGAGAATTGCACCTTGCTCGATCAATTCGTAAATATCGATGGAAAACATGACCGAGAGTTGTGCCGGCTTACCGCTCTTCAATGCTGCCAATGCCTTGATCCTGGCATCATTGTAGTTACCGGAGTAGATGGCGTTCACTTTGATGTCCGGGTTTTCTTTCATGAAATCGGCGACCATACTATCCACAATTTTTGTCAATGGACCGCCGACGGCAATCGGATAATACATGGTTAACTCTGTTTGGGCTTCAGCCACCGGTGTCGTGATCCAGCAAACCGCAACGACAAACACCACAAAAAAAATTTTGCTTTTGCTCAACATTGTTTCCACCTCCATTTTTTTGGGTTTCTTGTTTTGTTCAAGAACGGAACAAATTCTCATTACCGCCTTGAAAAATCCTAACGGGTCTGTAATTTTGCTTCTTCTCCAATTTAGTTGGAGAAGAGGGTCCAAGGATTCCAGGGGTCAAGGATTCAAGGAATCTAGTATTCCATACCGTTCTGCCTTATGCCTTTTTCGTTGAACAAGTGTACCACGCCGGGGGACCAGCTGAGTTTTACTTGATCCCCCGGCTTTATTTTTGATCTTCCATTAACCCTGGCAAACAATGTTTGTTCCCCATGAAACAGGCGGATTACCGTTTCCGCTCCTAAGAAGTCAACCGCATCGACGATAGCCGGCAAGCCTTGTTTGTTTAATTTGATTTCTTCGGGCCTTATGCCGATGCACCAACCTTGAATCTCATCTGGTATCGGCATTTGACCTCCAGTAACAGATAGTTCTTTACGGTCCTTAATCAGATCGAGCTTCATGAGATTCATCGGTGGAGACCCGATAAAATGGGCCGCAAATGTGGTGACAGGGTTTTCATAAAGCTCATATGGGGGTCCGGTTTGTTCGATACGTCCGCTTTGTATCAGAACCACCTGATCGGCCATGGTCATGGCTTCGGTTTGATCATGGGTCACATAAATCATGGTAAGGCCGAGTTTTTGTTGGAGAGTCCGAATCTCGTCTCGCATTTCATTTCTCAATTTGGCATCCAGATTCGACAGGGGTTCGTCCATTAGACAAACAGGCTGCTGAGAAACAATGGACCGAGCCAATGCGACTCTTTGTCTCTGACCACCTGAGAGATTGGCAGGCTTCCTTAAAAGTAATTCTTCTAAACCTACCATGGTTGCCACCTCTCCCAGTCGTTTTTGTCGTTCGGCTGAAGAAACACCTCGAACTTTAAGACCGAATAGAATATTCTCACGAACATTTAAATGGGGGAACAGAGCGTAAGACTGGAAAACCATCGAGACACCCCGTTTTGCTGCGTCCTTGTAGGTAACATCTTGCCCACCAATGGCAATTTTTCCAGATGTCACCTCTTCCAATCCAGCGATCATTCGGAGTATTGTAGACTTACCACAACCGGAGGGTCCGAGTAAAACAGTCAAACTTCCATTAGCAACATGGAAGGAGACACCATCAACAGCGCGAACATTTCCCCACTCTTTGACGAGATTATGAGTTTCAATACTGCTCATTTAGCACCATCTGCTCCACTCTGTCGCCAAGTGTACGAATCATTCCCGACGCTCGCATGCCGCTCAGCACCGCCATGGCGGTGTCGAACGATCCCGCGGTCACAAAGAGCATTTAAATCGCGATGGATTGTTTGGGTAGTTACTTGAAAATATTCGGCGAGTTCTTCTACATTGAGAAAATCCTTTTGCTGCAACATCTCAACGATCTGAGCTTGTCTATCCGTAATTCCCATTATCATCTTGGTCGTCACTATATTGTGATGCACTGGATTTTCATATGAACATTTTTCGTCGTATAAAACATTCGAAGGTTAATGTAAATATATTTATCAATCTTTCATAATAATTCTCATAATGGATATTGTTAAACCCTAAACTCAATGTGATTAGCTTAAGCCATTAAAGGGAAATAAAGGGATCGCCCATTAAAGGATGAGTCACGTCATGGACTAAAAAGTCATGTAAAAAGTTCTGTGCGTGTTATGTTGAGAATTTGGTTGTTCAAGTGATACCCTCAATAAAAAAGCAACTTATCATTGATATAATCTCCATAAAATTGTAGTTTAACTTATAAATTATTCTCTCACTATTTATCATTTCATACGGCTATGGATACCCCGACCATTATTTCAGTAAGCAATTTAACGAAATATTACGGCAGTACACTCGGCGTTCAAAATATCAATTTACTGTGAACCAGGGTGAGATTATTGGTTTTCTTGGCCCGAATGGCGCAGGAAAAACCTCTACCATTCGAATGTTGCTCGATTTGTTAAGACCTTCATCCGGAGAAATAAACATATTTGGTCATGAGATTTATAACCATTCGATAGAGATTCGAAAAAATTTGCCACCGAATCGCGATCATCCGGGAAGGTGAATTGGTTGTGCTGGAAACATTTAGGTGGCCGTGATCCTGCGACATGATCATTCCCACGTTTCGGAGGGATGTTTGGACGACATTAAGGCAAAAAGCAAAAATGCAAACCAACACCGCTCGGCGGTGATATTTATACTTGCCAGTACATTGATTAATAGCACCAGTGGTCTTTTGGTGCGAAGTCTCGAAGCGGCCACCGATTGGCAGATCGTCCTTTATCGCGGGTTAACGCTATCCATGGCAGTGACTGGTTTCGTGTTTCTTCAGTACCGGGGCGCTACCATCAAAGAAATTCGACGGATCGGTTTGTGGGGTTTTTTCGGGGGCTTCTTTTATTGCTTCACATTGATTGGCTATGTGCTTGCACTCACCCATACGACTGTCGCAAATGCCGTTTTTACATTGAGCACTCTTCCCTTTTTTACCGCCGTGATTGCTTGGTTGGTATTGGGCGAACGAGTGGACAGGGTGACTGCGATGGCTATCGCGTTGGCCTTTGGAGGCATCTCGCTGATGGTTGGTGATGGAATCGCCGCCGGGACTTTGTTTGGCACCTTGATGGCGATCATGACGGCGCTATGTTTTGCATGTTTCGTGGTCGTTCTGCGCAAAGGTCGTGCCACAAATATGCTACCGGCGACCGCTATCGGCGCACTCCTCGCAGCGCTGGTGGCCATCTTTATGGTGGATGGTGATTACTTGATAACCGGGCGCGATCTGGGAATTTGCCTGGTCTGGGGAGCGATCATATCAAGTGTCGGCCATATATTGATTGTTACGGGTTCACGCCACATCCCAGGGGCAGAACTGACACTGTTGATTCTGCTCGAATTCATTTTCACCCCGCTTTGGGTTTGGCTATTCATGAACGAGGTACCAGGATCGATGACCTTGATCGGCGGCGCGGTGGTTTTGTCGGCTGCCGGCGGTCGCGCACTCCTCAGCATGCGACGTCCCCAACGATTGGCCGGCTTGCCGTTGTGAAGTATTTGGAAAGAAACAACTGGGCCAGGCCCTGATTAAATCGTCCTGCGGAATTTAACAGGATAAACCTTCATTCTTGACAGATTGTATGGCAAAAAGCTATATGATTTGCCTAATATTAGCAGCATAAATGTATAACCTCAATTGATCGTAAACAAAACTGAAGGAGGCAAATATGCCAGGCTTACTTCCCAATGTTGACCCTGATGGACTTCTCGAATACTCAGTGGTTTTCACAGACCGCTCACTCAACCATATGTCGAAGTCATTCCAGAAAGTGATGAACGATATTTCCGCGACGCTTAAAAAGGTCTACAACGCCAAGGCGGTTGCTGTGGTTCCGGGTGGCGGCACGTTCAGCATGGAAGCGGTGGCGCGACAGTTTGCTACCGGTAAAAGATGTCTTGTTATTCGAAACGGCTGGTTTAGTTTCCGCTGGACGCAAATTTTCGATATGGGCGGTATTCCTTCTCAATCCACTGTATTGAAGGCTCGTCTTGTTGAAGACAGCAAGCATGCGGCGTTTGCGCCTGCACCGATCGAAGAAGTGGTTGCGACGATCGGGGCAGAAAAACCGGACGTGGTTTTTGCCCCGCATGTTGAAACCTCTTCGGGCATGATCCTACCGGATGATTACATTCGCGCGGTGGCAGATGCCGTACATTCAGTTGGCGGCCTGTTTGTTTTGGACTGCATTGCGTCCGGCACGATTTGGGTGGATATGGAAGCCTGTGGTGTCGATGTCCTTATAAGTGCGCCACAAAAAGGGTGGAGCAGCTCCCCATGCAGTGGTTTGGTAATGCTAAGCCCTCTTGCGCGGGAAAAAATTGAATCCACAGCCGGCACCAGTTTTGCGTGTGATCTGCTTAAGTGGGTTCAAATCATGGAGGTTTATGAGAAGGGCGGACATGCCTATCACGCAACGATGCCCACAGATGCCCTTAAGAGTTTCCGCGATGCGATGAAAGAAGCCGAAGAATACGGTTTTGACAAAGTCCGTGCAGCGCAACAGGAGCTTGGTGACAAAGTTAGAGCGCTACTGGTCAGCAAAGGCATAAAGAGTGTGGCGGCAGAGGGGTTTCAAGCCCCGGGTGTTGTTGTCAGCTATACTGAAGACGCCGGCATAAAAAGCGGGAAAAAATTCTTGGATGCCGGTCTTCAGATCGCTGCCGGCGTTCCACTGCAATGTGATGAGCCAGAAGATTTTCAAACTTTTCGGATTGGGTTATTCGGCCTGGACAAACTCCATAATGTCGATCGCACGGTCGAAACCCTCGACGAGGCACTGGGCCAGATTCTTTAAATCCCACTGAAAGCGAGTAGATATGGTTCGACCCATTTATCTGGATTACAACGGCACGACCCCCTGTGATCCGGAAGTTATCGACGCCATGCGGCCGTTTTTGGAAAAAGAGTTCGGCAATCCGTCGAGTTCACACTACTACGGAATTGTGCCGAGGCAGGCCGTGGAAACCGCGCGGGCCCAGGTGGCCGGCATGCTTAACTGCCAACCCGAAGAAATTATTTTTACCAGCGGCGGAACCGAGTCCAACAACCATGCCTTGAAGAGCATTGCCCTGGCCATGCAAAAAGAAGGCAACCATTTTATCACCAGTACTTTTGAACACCCGGCTGTGCTGGCGGTATGCCGGTTTTTGGAAAAATTCGGCATTGAAACGACCTATGTCGGTGTAGACGGTCAGGGGATGGTTAATCCATCAGATATTGAAAAGGCCATACGACCGGATACCATCTTGATCACGGTGATGCATGCCAACAACGAGGTGGGAACCATTCAACCCATTGCTGAAATCGCGGAGATTGCAAGGCGCCATGGAATTGTCATGCACACCGACGCGGCCCAATCACTGGGAAAGATTCCGGTCAATGTCCGGAAAATCGATGTCGACCTGTTATCGGTTGCCGGCCACAAGATTTATGCACCCAAAGGGGTCGGTGCTTTATTTATCAAAAAACCGTTGATTCTCGAAAAGTTCTGTCACGGCGCCGGTCAGGAAAAGGGGCTCCGTGCCGGAACCGAAAATGTTCTGGAAATTGTCGGCCTGGGCAAGGCTTGTGAACTGGCGTCTCGAAAACTTGATGCGGCCATGGATCATATGCAGGCGCTTCGGGACCGGCTCCACGAAGGATTGGGTCGTGAACTTGAAAACTGCCGGCTCAACGGTCATCCGGAAAAGCGGCTGCCCAACACGTTGAGTCTGTCGTTTAAGGGGCTGGAGGCCGACCGGATTCTCGAAAAAATCGGAAACGAGGTTGCGGCATCGGCCGGGGCAGCATGCCACTCGAACACCATCTCGGTGTCCCATGTGCTTGAGGCTATGAATCTTCCGATTCAATGGGCCAAGGGGACGCTCCGATTCAGCGTCGGCCGCATGACCACCCATTCCGAGGTAGACCGGGCAATTAAAATCATCATCAAAGCCATCAAAGAAATGGCCAATGATCATATTTGAAACTGGAAAAATCAGCGAAAACATATATATGTTGGGGCATCCGGTATCTCCCATGTATCTGGTCGATGGTCAGCAGCCGATAGTCATTGACACCGGGTTTACTTTCATGACCGACATATATCTAAAAGATTTGAAGCAGACCCTCGGCAATCGCCGACCGGCCTATTGCCTGATCACCCATGCTCATTTCGATCATTGCGGATCAACGGCCGGTCTGAAAAAGCATTTTCCAGACATGCAGGTCGCTGTATCTGAGCTGGCCAGAACCATACTCCTCAGGCCAAGCGTCATCAAAACAATCCGAAATCTCAATCAATCCGTCGGAAGCATGTGCCATGATCTCGGTATACAAGTACCCAATCCAAGGGTGTTTGAGCCTTTTGATATCGACATCACCCTCTGCGAGGGCGATGTGCTTCGCCCATCGGATCAGTTATCCATCCAGGCCCTCGAAACGCCCGGCCACACATGGGATATGCTCACATTTTATCTCCCTGAACAGCGCATGCTGTTTGCTTCAGAGGTTTTGGGTATTCCAGACGCCACCGGCTACATCGAAGTGTCTTGTCTGGTCGATTATGACCAGCATGTGGCGTCCATGAAAAAACTTGTCGATTTGGACATCGATTTCATCTGTCTCGGACATCGCGGTGTCTATACCGGTCTTGACGTCGCCCCTTACGTGGAAAAAGCCATGGGAGACTTCAATGATTTTTATAAGACGGTTTGCCGCTTTTTGGCAGAGGAAAACGGCGATATCAACCGCGTCATGCAGCGCGTCCGTGAATACGAATATGATCCAAAACCGAAGCCGAGACACCCTGAGCTGGCTTACCTGCTCAATCTGGAGGCCCGCGTCAAAGTCATAGCCAAAAAGATTTATAACTCCGCACACGAATGAGCGGCTTTAAAAACCGCTCTGCAATTGACCTTTTTCCGAAGGCGCGGTTCAGACCGACAATTTAGCCCCACTTCCATATTGACTTTTCAAGCCGGCAGTACTATGGTGTTTCTAGGTTGTATCTCTGTTTTGATATTTCCATATACCTGCCGTCAGAGGGCATCCGGACGCAATTGAACGCTTTCTCTTCATCTGATTCCCGAAGGGACTTTTTGTCTAACAATTCGGCAGATTAACGATCCATACAGCCTTAATAGAGGAGGCCATGGATTATGAATTTAAACCCCATTTCTCAGATCGATAAGATAAAGAAGTGGGGTTTTGTTTTTCGCTTTTTATACAATTGCGTTGCAGCCCTGGATCGTGACAAACAGATGAGGTGGAAAAATGGTTTCCATGGATGGCTATGACATTGCACAAGTGGAAAAAACGTTTAAAAAACCGGTTGTTTCACTTTTGACCTATGGCGTCACTTTAGATGAACTGATCGAATATGTGACCACTGATAAGCCGATACTGGAGTTCAGCTATGAAATGCAATGTTGTGTATATGATTTATTCCCTCGATGGTATATTGCTCAAACACCCTTTCGATTTGAAATTTATCCTGATTGTGTGGGAACCGATTGGAATATAGTTTTAAAATTTTGGGAAAATCTCGGAAAATTTTTTGATAAGCGGAGCTAGCTGCCGCATGTACTGAAACCGTATCCGACATTCCATAGCACTTTAAAATCGTAGGGCGAGGTCGGGCACATTTTACCCTGAGTTTACAAAATGCGACCATCCCTTGGTTTCGGGCAAAATGGCGATAAGAGAATAGGGGAGGAGGAGGTATGAAACCGCTTAAAGTCAAAATCTTTACGCACTTTACGTTAAACGTCAATCCACCCAATGAAATACAGATCAATAATTGGCTTGCCGAAAACTCGGGAATCG
This sequence comes from Desulfobacterales bacterium, assembly GCA_011049715.1. Lineage (GTDB taxonomy): Bacteria > Desulfobacterota > Desulfobacteria > Desulfobacterales > UBA2156 > UBA2156. The sequence continues at coordinate 3,375 of DRHF01000093.1, read as the reverse complement.
AAATCGTCCAGATGTCTCAATCGGAGTCGATGGTGGTGAAGGAAAATCAGGTTGATCGCAATCTGAGTATCACGATCATGTATCGATAGACATAATTAAAGAGAAGCCGAGTCCATTGTCCGATATTTTTCAGAAATTGTATCAAAACGTGCAAGTTTGAAATTGCCATGATCGAAATCAGTAGAGCCAGAAGAGTCATAGTGGCAACCCTTGGTCTTTTAGTTTTCGCTTCGTGCAGCGCAAAAGATAAAACAGCGGTTATCCTTGATATGATCAAAAAGGGCGCTGAGTCGGCTGAAAGGCATCACGTTGGTGACCTGACGGCGCCGGCAAGCGATGATTTTGTGGCGCTGCCCGGACGTTATGATGTCAGAACCGTCAAAGGCATTCTATTCAGGGCGTTTAAGTACTATGGAAACTTCAACATCCTTTACCCCCGCCCTTTGGTCAACCTCGATGAAAAAAGCGTTAACGCCACGGCCACCGTCTATTTTGTGATCGTACGGAAAGGCCACGTTTTTCCCGGAATTCAAGAACTATACGATGATCCACAGCAATGGGTGGAAGCGGTTGGCGAAAAAGCAGACCTCTATCAGCTCAAGCTCCGGTTTTTTGAAAAAAATAGCGATTGGCGGGTCAAGTCGGCTCATCTAAAGCCGTTTACAGGGTTCGGTTTTTAAAAACCAGCATCAATCACCGCGCCCAATGATCGATATTCCGCAGACGTTCTGATGCGGAAACCCTCCCAAATTGTGGGTCATCCCCAGATTCGGATCTTTTAGCTGTCGTTTATCCGCCCGGCCTTGGAACTGTAAATACATCTCGTAGATCATCCGGAGACCGGAAGCCCCTATCGGATGCCCGAAACATTTCAAGCCACCGTCGATCTGGCAGGGAATTTTTCCGTCATGGTCGTATAACCCGTCCATAATATCCTTGATGGCGCCGCCTTCAGGCGAGATAAACAGATCCTCCATGGTTACCAGTTCGGTGATGGAAAAACAGTCATGCGCCTCAAACATGGAGATTTCATCGCGTGGATTTTTGATGCCGGCCTCTTCATAGGCGCGTTTGGCCGCCGCCCGCGTGGTAACAAAGTAACTTCCATCCCAGGATTTATGCCCGGCCTCGAGGCCGTTGCTATTGGATAACTGCAGGGCCTTAACCGTTATAAGATCCTGTTTTCCCAGGCTCCGGGCAATTTCCGGTGTGGTCACAATCGCACATGCACATCCATCACTGACACCGCAACAATCAAACAACCCCAGGGGATCGGCGATCATCGGTGCATTGAGGATTTTTTCCATGGACACGTCTTTTCTCAGATGGGCCTTGGGATTGAGCACCCCATTCTGGTGGCTTTTCCAGGATACATGGGCCATGGCCTCTTTCAGATCCGCCTTTGGGACATTGTGTTTGGCCCGATATGCGCTGGCCAGCTGCGCGAATGCCCCGGGTGCAGAGAGCCCCGGCCACCAAAGGTCGGCCTTAGGCCCCATGGATCCGGCAGGGAGGCCGCCATATCCCGTGTCTTTCAATTTCTCAACCCCGAGGGCCAACGCAATGTCGCACGCGCCGGAGGCGACGGCATATGCAGCCCCCCTGAATGCTTCGGTACCGGTGCAGCACATATTTTCCACCCGGGTGGTAGGGATATTGGGCAGTCTCAGTGCCAAAGACATGGGGGTTGCCGATGAACCGGTGCTCTCGGCGCCGTAAAGCATCCCAAACCATGCAGCATCGATGGCCTCGGTTTCGATACCGGCATCCTGTTGGCATTCTTGAAATGCTTCGAACATTAAATCCTCGGGACCACAGTCATACCGCTCTCCGAATTTACTGCATCCCATCCCGAGAATTGCCACTTTATCTTTAATGCCTGTTGCCATTGTTCAATCCTCCTAGTTTGAATTACTCCGGGGCGCTGCCTTCCAAAAATAACTTCTGAAATTGCGCTCCCGGTCAAAATTTTTAATGCGAAAAACCATCTCCACAGGGAGCCCAAATTCCACCTCATCGGGATCGAAGCCGGTAATCTGCATCATGAACTTGGCCCCTTCCTCAAATTCAATCATGCCGAAGACCAGAGGTGGATTCGGTGAATAGGCCAGCCAGTCCACCGTATAGGATGCGATTTTGGCCGGACTGTCGGCCAGCGGATAGTCTTCCTGGGAATCTGTTGCCCGGCATTCCGGGTTAACACAGATGTGGGCCGGTGGAAATTGAACCGTTTCACATTTTTTACATTTTCCGCCTATCAGCGCCGAAAACATCTTCCGGTCACGATAGGCAGCAGTGAGTCTGGTCTTATTACCGGCTTCGGCTCGCATCCCCCAGTAGATATCCACCTTGTCGGTGAAAGAAAGAAATTTCTGGTAGTTTTTCTCAACCGTTCCATTGGCGAGTGTTCCTTTAATTCCTTTTCGGGGGGGTAAATCCCTTATCCTGTCCGTGGTTTCAAACAGGAGTGCATCAGCGCCCTGTCCAAAGCCGATTACGAGAATTTTCTGCCCGGGCTGGGCATCCTGCAAGGCATCCACGAGCATCACCAGGGGATGGGCGGTACCGGTTTCCCCACAGCCGGCTAAAAGGTTATCCCGCACTGCCTCAGTCGGAATACCGATTTTTCCGGCCACATTTTCCCGGACATTTCTGATGAGGCATGGCATCACAAAATGGTCGATGTCGCCGGGAGAAACATCGGTTTTTCCACAGAGTGCTTCGATGACATTCGGCACCAATTTGAAATATCCCTCTTCCCGGACCCATCGTTCCTCCCACTGGTAGTCGTACTTCGCCCCCTGACCGCGGTAGTGGTCAACCAGATCCCTGAAAATGGAATGGGCACCCAGGAATTTGGCAATCACACCCTTTTTGCCGAGCGTTACCGCTGCTGCACCATCTCCGAACAAAAGCTCCTGTACACTGGCCGATCGGGCCTGCCGATGATCTGCGGCCACGAAGAGCGCTGTTCCATCTCCATCGACCTCCGCAGATTTCAACCCGGCAATCAACCCTGATGTTCCCGCGCGTTGAGAGTGTGAGACATCCAGGGTTGTCATCTCTTCATCTATCCCCAAAGCATCTGCTATTATTGCCGAATTTTGACGGTCATCAAACGGCGCAGTGGTTGAAGCAAAAAAGAGAGAAGATATGGTTCCTCGATCGACACCGGTAAGGCAGTCTCTTGCAGCCTCTACTGCCATGGTAACACTGTCTTCATCGACATCACACATCGACCGTTCAGATTTGCCGTGGGCAGCCAATGACGGATCGACCCATGCATTGGCTTTGACAATACTCTCCCGGCTCAACCTCAGCCGAGGTATATATCCTCCGAATGCGGTTATCCCTGTATTCATTTTTTCCTCCTCT
>DRHF01000092.1 GCA_011049715.1 Desulfobacterales bacterium | reverse complement strand
TACTCACCCGTGCGCCACTTTACTATCTTTAGCAAGCTAAAGAGTTCTCGTGCGACTTGCATGTGTTAAGCACGCCGCCAGCGTTCATTCTGAGCCAGGATCAAACTCTCCAGTTCAAAATTTATATTGTCTCCAATGATAACCATCAGGTACAATATATTTTCTTGGGACCCAACTCATCATCTGTCACTATTTAGTTTTCAAAGATCAAGTTATCAATTCGAAACAATTGTTTCTAATTGATAAATACAATCAGGTAATATAGCTTAATAATATTTTTTGTCAAGCATTATTTTCAAGACAAATGAATAAAAATAGATAATAAATTTGTTTGATACCTTCAAAGCCCTTTTGGTCAGTCTCGAAAATTTTTCCATCCCATAAAAAAAATTTTTGATTTTCCAAGCGCTCGCTGTTTCAGTTCCAATATACCGAAAAAACTGGGAATGATGCGATGTTAAAGGTCGGTCATGCTTTGGGCCGGTTGACCTTAATCTTGTGAAAGCGCTTTTTTCCGGATCTCAATAATATTTCCCTATTAATCAAATTATTATCCGTAATCAGATACTCGAAGGATTCAATTCGCTTGCCATTGATATATGCCCCCCCCTGCCCGATCAGCCGCCTGGCTGAACTGTTTGATTCTGCGAGACCCACGGTGTGAAACAGCTTAAAGGCTGGGATTCCTTTTTCAAGCTGATCGGTTTCCATAACGGTTTGCGGAACGGAAAAATCATCAAATTCCGTATCAGACCTTGGGATCGTACTCGAAAACAGGATTTCTTCGGGGACAGCACCGAGACCAAATATCCCTGAAGCCGCATGATAGGCTTTTGTTGCCTCCTCCGTGCCGTGGGCAAGACGCGTCGCTTCGAAAGCAAGAACGGTTTTGGAAATGTTCAGATCCGAGCCCTCTAGCTGCTCAGCCATGCGGATTTCATCCATCGGCAAAAAGGTAAAAAGAGCCAAAAAACGCCCGACATCTCGATCTTCGGTGTTGATCCAGTACTGAAAATAATCATACGGCGTTGTCCTGTCAGGGTCCAGCCAAACTGCTCCTTGAGCGGTTTTCCCCATTTTCATGCCACTGCTGGTGGTGATCAGTGGGAAGGTGATGCCGAAGGCCGTTTTCTTTTGAATTCTCCGGACCAATTCAATTCCTTGCACAATATTTCCCCATTGATCACTCCCCCCAAGCTGGAGTCTGCACCCATGCATATCAAAAAGAGTAAGGAAATCATATGCCTGGAGAATCATGTAGTTAAATTCAATAAAGTTCAGGCCCTCATCTGATGCAAGACGCATTTTACAGGTTTCCGCTTTTATCATCCGATTTACGCTAAAATGCTTACCGATATCCCTGAGAAATGGAATATATTTTAACTTTGTGAGCCACTCTGCATTGTTCAATAACAATGCTTTACCATCCGTGAAATCGATAAAATTTGAAAGCTGTTTTTTAATTCCAGCTGCATTTTCTTCCACGATTTCCGGCGTAAGCAACTTTCGCATTTCGGTTTTGCCGCTCGGGTCCCCGACCAGACCGGTGCCGCCCCCAACAAGGGCAATCGGCCGATGACCACACCGTTGCATATGCGCAAGGGACATGATTGGCACCAGGCTTCCAATGTGCAGGCTGGACGCTGTTGGATCGAAGCCGATGTAACAGGTCACATTTTCTTCTGCAAGGTAATCAACAAGTTCCTTTTCATGGGTGACCTGATCAATAAAACCACGTTCCTGAAACACCTGCATAACATTCGTCATAGGAGCTTACCTTATTTATTTGCGTATTCAACCGCCCGGGTCTCACGAATAACCGTTACCTTGATCTGTCCGGGAAAAGTTAGTGACTCTTCTATCTTTTTTACAACATCTCTGCTCAGAAGTACAGCCTCATCATCTGCAATCTTCTCGCTTTCCACAATGATTCGAATTTCTCTTCCAGCCTGTATGGCATAAGAATTTGCAACCCCTTGGAACGAATTTGCAATCCCTTCCAAATCTTCCAATCTTTTGATATAATTTTCCAGAAGCTCTTTCCGCGCCCCCGGCCTTGCCCCGGAAAGCCCATCAGCCGACTGGACCAATAGCGAATGAACTGAACTAGGGGGCACATCTTCATGGTGTTCGGCGATTGCACGCACAACTTTTAATGATTCTCCATATTTTTTAGCAAGTTTGGATCCGATCAATGCATGCGGTCCTTCAACTTCATGATCTATTGCCTTTCCGATATCATGTAACAATCCCATCCGTCTGGCCAATTTCTGATTAAGTCCGAGTTCAGCCGCCATTATGCCGGTCAAAAATCCAACCTCAATGGAATGCTGCAAAACATTTTGTGAATAACTTGTACGGAACTTCAATCTGCCGAGATACTTGACCAGTTCTTTATGAAAACCGTGCACACCCAGATCAAATGCGGCCTGTTCTCCGGCTTCTTTGATCACTGAATCGACTTCTTGACTCACTTTTTTGACAACATCCTCAATTCGTGCAGGATGGATTCGGCCGTCTGAGATCAATCGAATCAATGATATGCGGGCAACTTCGCGTCTGACCGGATTAAAACCTGAAAGGATAACCGCCTCCGGTGTGTCATCGATGATCAGATCAATGCCGGTTGCCGCTTCAAGGGCACGGATATTTCGACCTTCCCGGCCGATGATACGTCCTTTCATCTCATCGCTTGGGAGTTGAACCACCGAAACTGTACGTTCGGCAACAAAATCGCTGGCGTATCTTTGGATGGCGGTCGCTATGATCTTTTTTGCCTTTTTGTCTGCTTCTTCCTTGGTCTCGTTTTCAATTTTTTTAATATATTTGGCACCTTCATATCGCGCCTCGTTTTCCATGGCCCTGATCAGGAGTTCTTTGGCGTTTTCTGCAGTAAGTCCTGAGATTTTTTCGAGTTGTTTCTTTTGTTCGTTTATCAGTTCATCATATCTCTTTTTCTTTTTTTCTATTTCTGATTCTTCTGCCGAAACCTTTTCCTCTTTTCGATAAAGCTCTCGATCTCTTCGTTCTAATTGATCGATTTTACGATCGATATTTTCTTCCTTTTTTGTCAGCCGAATCTCCTTTTTTTTAAGGCCGGAACTCGTCATCTTTGTCTCTGCCTCAAAATCAATTTTCATCTTGAAAAGCCTGTCTTTGGCCTCAAGATTGGCTTCTTTTACGTGTGTTTCCGATCTCCTTTTCGCATCGTCCAGTATCTTCCGAGCCTCCCTCCTGGCGATCCTTTCTTTTTGGGTGACAATTTTCGCTCGGATAAGAAAAGCAATGCCAAAACCGATCAGAAAGGCGAAAATGCTAATCAATAAATAATATTCACTCATTTCCTTCTCCCTGGAAACCTATAAACGTCGTATCGTTCAAACGGGTTAATATTAGCGGGTTGTGGCGATTCATAATTCCGATGCCTGATTTCGTATATGCAAAATGTTAATTTAGAATTCAGTCAACTTTACAGTGGACATGCCACATCCATTTCAAGGTTGACAAAAAATTTGTAAAGGCCAAGTTGTTAAACGGGCAAGGTGAGTTAAGATTTTATCGGAAGGGACAAAAAACTTGAACGTTAGGGCTGTTGGATGAGAGTTAACTTTTAAGTTGATCAATTTTATATTTGCTGAGATTTCAACACATCTGGCCCCCTACTTTGTGCCGTGTGGATGGGTCTTTGAACCTAGTGGATAAAGTGGGTGCCTTTTAGTTTCTTTAGGCTTTTCTGTACACGCAGAACATGCTCACCAAAACAATTAAAGGCTCCCATAACATTTGGTGTTGGATCAAAAAACATCATCCAATCACGAACACAGTAGGGGGCATGTGTTAATATCACTCTTCATCAGGAGAGGATATTGAAGAGATTCCGGCTATATTTATGGAACAAAAAGCCATGGGGGAAGGAGAGGTTTATAACGCAACGTACCTTGTATCAATATTCACCCTGTAACATACCATTGGAATTTCAATCACATCCTCTCATCAAGCATGCCGATGAGTTTCTCGGATCGTTCAGAAATGTCTTTCAGTAAATCTGTGTGTTTCATTTTCAACTTAAAATTTTCATTCACAATATTTAGTGCAGCAGAAATCAAAATTGCAAACCTCGTAATATTGGATGATTGACTCGATTGTTGGGTTTCGACTCGGTTCACCTCCTTTACCAAGAAGTCAACAATCTCTTTTGCCTTGATGGTGTTGGAGTCGGTTTTAAATGTATACGTCTGTCCCAACAATTCTATTGTTACAAGTTCTTCCAATGAATGTGCATCAACCCTTTCCCATGCCCATAGTTTATTGAACACTAGGGGTCGGCCGGCGTAATATCCTCCAATTTAGTTAACAAACCCTCAATCTTGGATCGGATCAAGTCCCTTTCTTTCTCCGAATTGTCTTCCGCCTTAACCTTGCCGAGTAATTCCTCCTCTATCTGCTTATTTTTATTTGAAAGTTCTGCATTTGTCACTTCAAGAGATTTACAGATTTTCATCAATCTCTCAACTCTTTTCTCAATTTCGTCAAATTGTTGTAAAATGTTTTCGTTATCCAAATATTCACCCCATCGAACTCAATCGTAATATACGCACCGCTCAAGCAAAAAGTCAAGATTTTTTGCTTGAGCGATTTTTCATCATATTTTCAACCCGTTTCAAATCCTGCCGGGTATTGATTCCCAAAATCTCATTGTTGTTCGATCCGATCAAAACACCGATGTTCTTCCCCCCCCTGTAACCTATTCCAATAATATCCGTTAAATAAAACTCACCCTTAATATTATCCGGTTTAATCTTTTTTATCGAATCGAATAAAAAATTTTTTTTCACGCAATACGCGCCGGAATTGATTATTTTTATCCTCTTTTGCTGTTTCGTTGCTTCTGATTCTTCAACGATCCCAAAAACATGCCGATTTGCATCAAACAGAATCCTGCCGTAGCCTTTTGGGTTATCGATTTGGCTCCCCAAAACGGTAATATCCCGTCGCGCTGACACATGGTCATTGATTAGCCCTAGGACCGTATCCGCAGTAATGAGCGGAACGTCACCGCATAAAATCACCACCTGTTCGATGCCCTCAGATAAATACGGCAGAGCGCTTAAAACCGCATGACCCGTTCCCAGTGGATCATCCTGTGTAGCAAAACTGACCTTCGGATGCTGGGAAACCATTTTACGAACGGTTTCAGCCTGGTTTCCGATGACAAGAACAATATTGTCTTTTACACACTTTTCTGCGGTTTCGACAACATACATCACCATCGGCCGGCCGTGTAGCTCATGGAGAACTTTTGCTTTTCTCGATTCCATCCGCGTACCCAAACCCGCAGCAAGAATAATCGCCGCCACATTTTTTTCAGTTTTCCGAATTGTCTTTAAAACCATATGATCAAGTTACGCAGGTTGGATATGTTGGCGTTTACAACACACCATCGTTGTATCATCCGGAATATCAGGTGCAAAAAAAGGGGAACCATATGATGGTTTACCCCTTTTGATTCTTATTTCAACTCCCTCCAGGATCAAAACCGGTTAACGAAAAACCTACCGCATTTTTGTCTCAACAATCTTCAGCCGAAGCAGGGCCCGTTCCAAGGCTGCCCTGGCCCTCTTAAAATCAATATCTTCCTGATCCGAATCTCCCGCCAATCGCTTCCTGGACCGTTCCAAAGCCGCTTGCGCCCGCTCTTTGTCGATATCACGACTTCTCTCAGCCGACTCTGCCAGCACGGTCACCCTGTCCGGGAGTGCTTCTAGAAACCCGC
>DRHF01000091.1 GCA_011049715.1 Desulfobacterales bacterium | reverse complement strand
TATCAAGGCACATGGGGCATGAGATGACAAACCGTTTGATGCCCTTATCCGTGACGGCATTTACCATATGATTTACCAGTTCGGCCATAACACTCCATTCACCACTGCCGGTCAGTTGGGGAAAACCACAGCACCACGATTGGTCGGAATCAAGCATTGTGAACGGCCCAACCGCACTGAGCAGCCTGACCGCTCCTTCGGCCATTTGAGGCGAATCCCAGGTACATCCGCATCCTTCATAATAGCCGATCTCGGCTTTATCCGCCAGTTCGACATCGTCCGGCATCCAAATTTTATATTTACCGTCGAGGGGAAACGGAAAAGGGGAGCGGAATTTATGGTAATTTTGCAACGGTCCTTTTTCAAGTGGTTCTGGGCAGCCGACCTCGGACTCCGCCAGCTTACGGCGAACACTCCACCACAGCTTCTTGGTGTCGATTCCAACTGTACAGACCTCGCCACAGGTACCGCAAAGGGCGCATTTCCATAATGCATCCTTAAAATCTTTCAGCTCTTCAACGGTTACCTTTCCCGATGAAAACAATTTCCCTTTCAGCGTATGGGTCCGTTCAACAAATTCCTTGTAAGCGTGTATTCTCGCGGGTGGCGATATGTCGGGATCGTCTGTGACATCCTGTACCGGACACCAGGCAAGGCATTCATTACATCGGGTACATGAATCGAGTTCAATTAGCTCTTTCTTGGTGAGACCTTCCATAAAATCAAAAGGTTTTTCCGTCATTTTATGATCTCCTCTAAGTTTGGCGATAAAAAGCGTATTTGGTCTTTACCACCCTGTATTATCGATGTCAACGAAAAATCAGTGCGTTGTTAACCGGCTATAATAATTCCTAATTTTCAGCAAATGAGTCGTCTGGATTTATCGCTTCCTGACCGATGGTTCGATATTTTTTCTTCAGGATCGTTTCAGTATTCATTGGTTCATGTAGCCCCTGTAATTGAGATGAACACCAGATATTTTCACAACGCTAACTCAAGTTTCGTACCCCCGGTGGGCCACGGTGCCGCATCTGGTTACCCTATGCCTGATGCGACTTTCCTGAAAATATCAGGTGCGAAACTTGAGACGCTAAAAACCGGATATATAATTTTCTCTTGACAAGGTTCAGTTTATTGAATACTACAACGTGGCACGTGGCACACCGCTGTATTGTATTTTATCTTCAAGTTTCGCTTCCCCAATGGGGCACGGTGCCGCATCTGGTGTTGCCTGATGCGGCTTTCCTTGAAATATCAGGTGCGAAACTTGAGTTTCATCTTCAAATGGGTTTCATATCACTATTAAGGAGGTAATTACATGGAATTGATCAATGGGTTAGAAACAGAAAAATTAGTTCAGACGGTTGGACAGATCAAACAGGACTGGAACCTTGGCAAAACGGTTTGGAAAGCAACGACAAAATGGAAGGGCGGTTTTAGAGTCTTGACATGTTCCAGGGAGTTCTCGATAAGCGCGGACGAGCCGGACATGCTCTGCGGAACCGACACGGCAGCCAACCCCGTGGAAATGATCCTTCAGGCCTATGGCGCCTGTCTGACAATCGGCTATGCGATGAATGCAGCGGTAAGAGGTATTAATTTGGACGATATTCAAATAGAGCTTGAAGGTGAAATCGACCTGCCCGGCTTTCTTGGACTGGAAGCGCCCGAAGAATTGAATATGGACAAATTACCCGGGTACAAAAACATAAAGGCCAATGTAAAAATTAAAGGGGATGCAGATTCGAATGCGCTTCGAGAATTACATGAACATGTGCTCAAGACCTCGCCGGTCGGCGTAACCTTGTCCCGAGGGGTAAAGGTGTCAACTTCACTTGAGGTTGTGTGAAATCTGCCTCAACGTACCTCCCGGCAGTCCCGTCCTAAAGAGGGACTGCAAAATACCTTGGTGAAAAGCCGCTTATTTCGCTTTGAGATAATAACGGGTGAAGCCGTCTTCATTCTTTGATCCGAGGTACTCATGCCCGGCGTTGCTGGCAAAGGCCGGAAGGTCGTTCTCGGTTGCAGGATCCGTGCCCAGGATCTCCAGTATTTGACCCGATTCCATCTGGTCCAAGGTCTTTTTTGTTTTGAGAATCGGCATTGGACAGTTCAGTCCTTTGCAATCCAATGTTTTATCCGGTGTGATATTCTCAACCATCTGACACCTCCATTCGGTAATTATTTTGTCGCGTTTTTTTTAATTGCAATAGTGCCCTGTTTCAATTTACAATATGTCCGTCTGATAGAGAAGGTATGCAACCAAAATCACAGCGATCAGAGATAAGGCGAAACTTAACCACTTGAGTTCCGCCTGGTACGGCTTCCCTCAAAATATCAGGTGCGAAACTTGAATTAACTATTCCTGTTACCAGCGTTCTACCATGGAGCAGTTAGCGTTTCAATTGAAAAATTATCACAGCGTTAAGCTGATAAATTGACTTTTTCTTTGAAATTTTTACCACTTTTTGATATAATATTAATTAAAGGGCATTAACGATCTTTAAACATCGCCAAATGAGGCGCTATATCAGAATTTTACGACATTAAATTGCCTATAAAATCAGGATAATACAGAAATTTTACCGATTTTGATTTGCCAGGCCTTATCTCTATGCAATCGATTTTCGACCAGGTCGAGATCTTTGCCGCGCTTCGAATTGATTAAACTTGTGGCGAAAAATTCTGACAGACCCAAATCGAGGTGCCTATGACGCTATCAATTGCGATCAAAAACTAAAAAGGAATCCGAAAGGAGGATTTGATGGAGCCAAGGGAAATTATACTAAAGGCTTTCGAAGGGGGAAAGCCGGAGCGGATGCCGGTAACCCTTTTTGGTGGCGGAATGTGGAGCATCCATAACTGGGGATCAACTTTTGAAGACCTTGCATCCGATGCTGAAAAAATGACCGGGATGCTTGTAGATATGAGTGAAAAGCTTCAAAGCGATATTGTGTACGCAGGATCCGGGTATAACAATTTTCACACATCGGCCCTTGGTGGCAAGATTAAATACCCTGAAATGGGTGCGCCCGAGCTTGAGGAAGCATTTATCCGCTCCGAAGAAGACTTGGCGAAGCTGAATATAGAGGATAT
>DRHF01000090.1 GCA_011049715.1 Desulfobacterales bacterium | reverse complement strand
GGGTTCCTGCTCCAGCTCGATGGCTGCTTTCAGATAAGCCCCGTCTTCCACTGAAATGCTTTTGGCCTTAATCTCACCGGTAAAGTTTGCCCCTTTGGTTATCGAAACCTTGCCCAGCGCCTTGATATTCCCTGTAAGCCGGCCACTGATGGTCACGTTGTCCGCATGGATTTCCGCCTCCACCCGGCCTTTGGCCCCCACGGTAATCTGATTCTTTTCCAGCTCGATTTTGCCCTTCATTGCCCCTTCAATAATCAGGCTTTCCTTTCCGTGGATGCTCCCGTCAATCGAAATGTGTTCCCCGATGATCGTCTTTCTTTCAACAGGCGGCGAACTCGAATAAGATACCTTTTCCTCCTGAGGGATGTCGGAGGAGAATGTGGGCTCCCTGTCTGTTCCTCCTCGTTTCTTTAGCATGTGGACTCCTTTCTAAAAAATAAACCTTATGATTTAACCTGAATTATGCGGCGACCGCTCCCAATAAGCTGTCCCGCGAGCCTGTTTGCCTATTTTCGATGGACTTTCCTTTGTCCAAGGAGGGAAATTGAACCGGAATCGCCCAAAACGCTTGCGGTACAGTACCAAGCACCGCCTGAATCTCCGATATGACTAATATCATATATTTATATCAACTAGTTATCGAATTCTCAAGACCTTTTTTGCTTACCTTGTGGCATAATCCGGGATTATTTATCTTGAAAAAATTTGACATATCATATAAAATTAATAGGATTAGCTGGTCTAGTTTGATAAAATTTTAATTGATACCACAATGTGACATAAAAGGGTGTTGTGAAAATTGATGGGACTTGCTAGGTGAAAAGCGTACTTCCTGTGATTTTTTGTGACTTTCTGTGACCTTTTTAAAAATGATGAAAACTCAATAAAAAAGGGGCCTTAGCAATGTTTTCAAATAGTTACCAAGGCCCCTTGATTATGATTAGAAGTCCGTTGCTCTATCCATCTGAGCTACAGGCGCATAGCGAAGGGATAATCTTTATCATATGCCTTGTTCAATGTCCAACAAAAGTAAAGGCAGGCGATATGCCGACAAAATATTTCAAATCCTGCCTGCCATTTTGTGTGTTTTATCCGAAATCGGTTACAAAAAACATTAATCCCGAAAGATGTTAAACAAACGGTTATGACCCCAAATAAAAAAAAACAAAAAAAGGTCTTAAAAAGTAAATCCAAAGATGCCGCTGGGAAGGATTCAAAGAAGGCCGAAACGAAAAATCGAACTACCCGCAAAGCGATTGTCAAATTTGATCCACTCCAGCGGTATCTGATGGAAATAGGGGACTATAAGCTTCTGACCCGAAAGGAAGAGATCGAGCTTTCAAAGAGAGTGCGCGAACAGGGTGACACAGAAGCAGCATATCATCTGGTGACTTCCAACCTCCGGCTTGTTGTTAAAATCGCTTTGGAGTTCCAACGGGTTTGGATGCAGAATCTTTTGGATCTGATACAAGAAGGAAATATCGGACTGATGCAGGCTGTTAGAAAATTTGATCCGTATAAGAATGTAAAGTTTTCGTACTATGCTTCCTTTTGGATAAAAGCGTATATATTAAAATTCATCATGGACAACTGGCGTCTGGTTAAAATAGGAACGACACAGGGGCAGAGAAAACTTTTTTTTAAACTGAAAAAAGAAAAACAAAAACTGATTGAAGAGGGATTTGATCCCAAACCGAAACTCCTTTCAGAAAGACTGGGGGTTTCCGAACGGGAAATCGTGGATATGGATCAGCGGCTCGACGGGTGGGATGTTTCTTTGGATGCCCCACTGAAAGATGATTCTGACACAGAAAGGATTGATTTCGTTGCCGCCGATGCCGAGTCTGCAGAGGAGCAGGTGGCTAAAAAAGAGATGGACGCACTTCTGAACGAAAAAGTTATTAAGTTTAAAAGGGACTTGACACCGCGGGAGCTTGAAATATTTGAAAATCGAATTTTTTCCGACTCCCCTGTGACACTTCAGCAGATCGGTGAGCGGTACGGAATTTCCAGGGAGCGAGTCCGTCAGGTTGAAAAAAATATCATCAAAAAGATGAAAGAATTTTTTAAACGGGAAATCTCCGATTTTGATTCCTATACCATCCCGGTTCCCTGAATTTTCCATTTGATCACAAGGTATTTACAAAATGAAAACCATTTTTTCAACATTGACCCTTTTTGGAATAATCATTCTATTTTTTACAGGATGTTACGTTAAGAAAACGACCCCCTCCACATCCGGGAGTGCGGCTCCTGGAGAACCTCCGGAACATCCGGCCTTTTATCAGAAGTCGGAAAGTTCGTATTATTACTTCACAGAAGCCCAAATGCAAAAGAACAGGGGGAACCTGGAAAAGGCCATCCATTTTCTTGAAAAAGCGATCGAAATTGATTCCGCCTCTTCATTTTTGAAAAGAGAGCTCGCCTTCATATATTTACAGCAGAAAAAGAATGCCAAGGCGCTTAAAACGGTTAAAGGGATCATCGACGGTGATCCGGATAACATAGAAGCACTGATCATGTATGGCAAAATAAAACAGGAATTGAAAGAAATTGCCGACGCCAAAAGAGCGTATGAACAGGTGATCTTTTTGGATCCAAAGCAAAAAGATATATATTTAATTCTTGGTGGTCTGTACATGGACGAGGAAAATTTTGACAAAGCATCCGGGATATACGATCAACTGATTCAACAGTTCCCTGAATACTATGTGGGCCACTTTTTTATGGGGAAGATTCATGCAAAAAAGGGGAAAACCATCGAGGCCGAAAAAGAATTTGAGAAAGCGATTGAACTGGAACCTCGCCTTGATGAAGCACGATTTGAATTGATCGAGCTTTACAAGTCGACCGGTAGAGAAGAAAGGGTGATCCAGATCTATAAGAAAATTCTAGAGGGGAGTCCCCATGACATCAGAGCGGCCATGACATTGGGCCATTTGTATCATAAGAAAGGGATGAGGGGGGCATCTGAAAAACTTTTTATAGACCTTGGGAGACGGAGTGTTTCAGATTCTGAAATCATCAGAAAGTTGGCTCAACTCTACCTGGATAAAAAAAAGTATGACGCCGCTATCATCATACTCAATGGCATGTTAAAAGGAGCCGGTGACAGTTCAGATATTCACTACCTCCAAGGAATCGCCTTCGATAGAAAAGGCGATAAAGAGACGGCATTGATACATCTGAAAAAGGTCCGCTCGACCTCCAAATTCTATCAGGACGCCGCGGTGCAAATAGCGTTTATATATGATGATCAGGGAAAAATATCCGAAGCGATCCGATTGTTAGAGGATGTAAATCTGAGAGTGACTGCTGAACCGGAACTTCTCTTTTATCTCGGTACATTTTATGAAGAGGCAGAGAAATTGCAAAAGGCGGTTGATGTCCTTGAACAGGGCCTTGCTAAAGATCCGGACAGTGTTAGGATTCTCTTTCGGTTAGGGGTTGTCTACGACAAACTTAAACGAAAAGAAGATTCCATGGAAGCGATGAGAAAGGTAATCCGTGTTGATCCAAAAAATGCCAATGCATTAAATTATCTCGGATATTCATATGCAGATTTGGGACAAAACCTGGGCGAAGCCGAAAAGCTTATCAAAGAAGCCCTCAAGTACAAGCCGGATGATGGCTATATCACGGACAGTCTCGGATGGGTATACTTTAAAAAGGGATTGTTTCAAAAGGCGCTAAAATTTTTGGAAAAAGCGATCCGCCTAGTTCCCGATGACCCCATCATTTTGGAACATCTCGGGGATACGTATCTCAAAACAGGTAGTAAACTAAAGGCATTGGAATACTACCAACAGTCTCTGAAAATGAAAAAAAAGGATAAGAAAGATATAGAGAAGAAGATTCAGGATCTCAAAAATTCAGGGATTTAGAACCTTTACCCCTGCCAAAACCGGTAGTTTTGAGCCCTGCAGAAATGAAAAATTTAACACATAAAACGGAAATCGTAATCTTATTTTTTGCTATTTCTTTTTTTTTATCTGCCTGCGGCAATCTAACCGGAGGGATTTCAAAAACACCCATTGACCCACGTTCACCTGTCGCTATTGATCTTCTTTCAATCGCAAAAAATAAAAATTCCAAACTCAAAACCTTTAAAGGGATCGGAAGGGTAAGGGTATGGGATAAAGGGAATTTCCAGGTATCAAGGGTCGCATGGGTGGGGTGGAATCCGAAGAGGATTCGCATGGAAATTTTAGGGGTGTCAGGACATCCGGTGGCAAGTCTTGCAAGTGACGGTGACTGGGTCTATTTTTATATCCATACCCAACAGCGGTTTTATAAAAAACGGGCAAACACAACCTTTCAAAACTTTCTCTCCCTGCCACTTGGATCCGTCGATATGATAGCCCTCCTGAGCGGCCGGGTGCCGATAGCCGACCACCAATCTGTTTTGTTAAAGCGGGATCCGGTTTCCAATCGATATATATTGGTTTTAAAGAAGAGATGGCGGGGGTTGGTTGAGAAGATTTACTTTGATAAAAAGAAAGAAAATGCAACCCGGGTTGAACGTTTTGATTCTACCGGCGGTCTCGTGTACCGGGCTGAATTTGAGCGTCTGCAGACCATCGCGGGTTATACCGTTCCGGTAAGACTGATCATTTCAACGGCTGTGGGGGTGATTTTTGAACTCGATATCGAAAAATACTGGGTGGATGTTCCGGTTTCGTTGCCGATGTTTGTATTGGAACCCCCCAAGTCAACCACCCGCGGACGATCATCGGCCAATTGATTGCCGAGCGATGACAACGCAAGTTCCACAACTTTAATCCGCAGGCGTATTGCATCCGGCATGGGGTGAACTGAAATTTGCGGTCTTTCGTAAAATCAAAGGTGTGAAACTTGACATTCTCGTAAAAAGTCATTTGCGAACGACTTTGAGCATTTTGGGATAAAGCGTTTTGATAGGTGGTACGTTAAGAATGTTCCGCCGCAGGCGGATCTAAACGCCCCAAAATGGTCATTCAGAGAGCAATATGGTCTTTTTACGAGTTCATCAAACTTGGCTGATAAATAAAAATGGGAAAATCGGCAACAATTCGTTTTGCAGCGGATAAGACCGTGGGAAAACTGGCAAAATGGTTACGCTTACTCGGATTTGACACCCTTTATGAATCCGATGCCTCAAAGGCCGGAATCACCGGTTTTTGGGAAAAGGATCGGATATTTCTAACCCGTACAAAAAAGCGGTTTTTAGACCGCGCTGGATTGCAGCATCATATTTTTATTTCATCAGACCGCGTGGCTGATCAGCTGGTGGAAGTGATTCAAACGCTTGGCCTTGTATCGGCAGATCTTCGGCCGTTTTCACGATGCATCCGGTGCAATCAACCGATTAAAACTGTCGGTAAGGAAGAAGTGGTAGCATCGGTCCCTGAATATGTTTGGGAAATCCATGATGTTTTTAAATCCTGCGGCTCATGCGGGCGCGTATATTGGCCTGGCAGCCATGTCGAACGAAGTTATAAAATGATAACCCGTCTCTTCCATTGATGATGCCCATGAAAAAAGTGATCGCCCTTGAAGCAAGACTTCGAGGGTGCAAAAATGTATTGACATTGGGGGTTCGACCCAATTTTTCTGATTACGATCCGGAAGCGGCATCACTGATAAGAGGTGCAAAGAAGATATATTATCCCACTCGATTTTATGCGGATCTTTTTGACGCGATGGGGAAAGAGACCTTTCCAGGTTACCATACGTATAAATGTGTTCAGGACAAGATCAGGCAAACTGCGCTGCTGACCCTTTTAAATATCCCTCATCCCAGAACAAGGGTTTTTTATGGAAAGCGCCAAAAGTCATTGATTTGTGATCATTTTCGCTTTCCTTTTATCGGGAAAATTCCCAAGGGGTCTGCCATGGGAAGGGGGGTTTTTCTCATTAAGAACCAAGACGAACTCTCTGTTTACTGTTCGCTGCCGCATCCCGCCTATGTACAGGAATATCTGCCGATAAAGAGTGATATTCGGGTGGTGGTCATCGGGAATAAAGTCGTACACTCCTATTGGCGCATATCCCCTTCAAATGAATTTCGCAGTAATGTTGCACTTGGCGCGACAATAAACCTAAATTCCGTTCCCCAAAACGCCTTGGACCTTGCCCTCTACACAGCGAAAATGTGCAGATGGGATGATGTGGGTATTGATATTTGTTTTCACGATGGGAAATATTATGTACTCGAAGCCAACATGAAATATGGAAAGGAAGGCTTCCGGACTGCGGGCATAGACTACACCACACTCATGGAGACCCTGATTGAAAGAGAAGAGATATGAGTGCATTCCCTGTCCCGCTTAAAAGCAGCGAATGCAGGGTACTTCAAAAGGAGAGCGATTTTGGACCCTTTGGATAAAATCAAAAAAGATTTGAATCAAAAGGAGAAAAATACATTATTTCCCCTGGCGACAATCAGCACAAATGCTATCCGTCGGTCTTATGAAGAACGATTGGAGAAGGGGTATCGACAATCCTTTTCCGTTGATGTGGACAGAATTTTGCACTCTCGTTCCTATACAAGATATATCGACAAAACACAGGTTTTTTATCTGATCGATAATGATCATATCACCCACCGGGTTCTCCACGTCCAACTGGTATCAAAGATCGGTCGAACGATCGGCCACTTTTTGGGGTTAAACGAAGACCTGATCGAGGCTTGTGCCCTTGGGCATGATATCGGGCATGCACCGTTTGGCCACGATGGAGAGCGATTTCTTTCCGAACTCTGCAATTCCCACGGTATCGGACACTTTCAGCATAATGTCCAAAGTGTTCAGTTTCTGGATAAGGTAGAAAGAAAAGGGAAAGGGTGGAACCTATGCCTTCAAACCCTGGACGGCATATTATGTCACGATGGAGAAATTCATAATGAAAGACTTGAGTCTGAAACTGATAAGTCATTTGAAATATTAGAAAAAGAAATGACAGAAAAAAAAGATAATCCTTCGACAAACCTCACCCCCATGACACTGGAGGGCTGCGTGGTTCGGATGTCGGATACGATAAGCTATGTCGGGCGTGACATTGAGGATGCCATCCGATTGGACATGATCAAACGGTCGGATTTACCAAAGAAATGCGTCAAACGGTTGGGGGATACAAATGGAGAGATTGTATACCATTTGGTCACCGACATTATCCGGAACAGCTTTCAGAAAAACTACCTTGCATTCAGTCCCGAAGTGTCGGTCGCCCTGAAACATCTTAAAGCATTCAATTATGAACACATTTACATGAACCCCAAAATTAAAATCCACTCATCCTTAATCAAAAAACGTTTCAGAATGCTGTTTGAAAAATATCTTAATGATATTAAAAAGGAAAATTATGATTCGGTTATCTTTTCAACCTTTTTAAAAGATATGTCTGAAAATTATTTTAAGAATCATGTTGAGGCGGAAATTGTCAGGGATTTCATTGCAGGGATGACCGATCAGTATTTTTTAAGGCAGTCCCCGAACGATTGAACCGAACCAGCGAGCGCATTCCCCGTAGCTTTTCAAGGCGCCGGGAAGATTTATTCGCCTCTGGAGAATCCCGGCATTTGGGGTTGCTCGGGCTTTTTTTTCGGTATGGTCATCGTATCGGTTTTGGACACACTGGCGATTTTAGAAGGCTGCAGATTTGTCTGCTGGTGGGAAAAAAGGGTTGAGTTCGAAGATTGAAAAGAGTAAACGTTTATTCATCTTCGATCCAAAATCGCAACTGGGAGATTTGTCATGAAGACCATGTGGGCGCCATGGCGGATGGAATATATCCTCGATGAAAAAAAAACCGGGTGTGTTTTTTGCAAAGCACTTGGAGAAGAAGACAATTTGACCCTTTATATGGATGAAGAATCGCTTGTTGTGATGAACAAGTTTCCTTACATTAACGGTCATCTTTTAGTAGCGCCCGCCCGGCATCTTTCTGCCATGGATCAACTCAGCATAGACGAAATGGGAATTCTGATGAAGAGGGTCGAGCAGTCGGTCGATATCCTCAAAAAGGTGATGGCGCCGGACGGATTTAACATCGGGCTAAACCTGGGAAAGGTTGCCGGTGCGGGGGTTGAAGAACATCTTCACTTCCACGTGGTACCGCGTTGGTTCGGCGATACAAACGCATTGACTGTATTTGCAGACGTCCGGGTGATTCCGGAGCATTTCATCACCACCTATAATAATCTGAAACCATACTTTAATAAAATTAATAAAAACATTTGAAATTAAAAAGGAATGTTATATGAAAAAAATAAAAATGATTTTATGGGTTTTAGCGATTCTATTTGTTTTGCTGGTGGTCTATCAGAACCAGGGTTTTTTTCTGACAAAACAGCATATCATCGTCAACCTCTACTTCGCAACTTACCAGACCCCGGAAATGCTCATTGCCATCTTTTTTCTTTTCTGTTTTTTGATTGGACTCCTTATTTCCTATTTTATCAATCTTTCTGAAAAAATCAGATCAAAGAAGGCGATAAAGAGATTGAGTGCGACGCTCGATTCCCACCTAAAAAAGATATCAGAATTGAAAAACGAATTGGAGTCGGTAGAAGATATCCGTTCGGCCAATGGTACGGAAAATGCGGTATAACCGTCATCTGTTCCCTGGAGGATAGGCGCCATGACTTCCTCTTTTTGGGTCCGATTCCTGAACGACAGTGAAGTTCGAGCTCGACTCCATTAACACCGAAATCCGCAGCCCCATTAGATTGATGACCCCGCCCAAAACAACACCGATGATCAAGCAATATCTGAGCATCAAGGATAATTATCCTGATGCAATTCTTCTTTTTAGGATGGGAGATTTTTATGAAATGTTTTTTGAAGATGCCGAGTTAGCATCTAAATTATTGGAAATTACGCTTACTTCAAGAAACAAGAGGGAACCGTCTCCGGTTCCGATGTGCGGGGTACCTGCAAAGGCAATCCAAAATTATATCAGGCGTTTGATTGACAAAGGTTACAAGGTGGCGATATGCGACCAGATCGAAGCGCCCTCCATGGACAAGGGCTTGGTAAAAAGGGACGTTGTTCGGGTGATTACACCGGGGATGATTATTGAAAATGAATTCTTGGACGAAAAGACCAACAACTATGTCTTGGCACTGGCACTGAACAACGATGCGATCGGCCTTTCTTATCTCGACATTTCTACCGGGACTTTCCGGGTTTCGGAGTCGCGGAACCTCACCGCGATTCTTGATGAGACCCTGCGCGTTTCACCGAGCGAAGTTTTGCTTCCGAAGTCTTCCGGGAATGAAGGGGAAACTCCGTTCTTCGGATCAATTCGTTCCGCATTTCGGGAAGCATCGGTGACATTTTTGGAAGAT
>DRHF01000089.1 GCA_011049715.1 Desulfobacterales bacterium | reverse complement strand
TTTCATCATAATAGCTGATGATATCGTCCACCTTTTTTACGTCTGCCTTTATTTGGTCCGAAGTTGTTTCCGCTTCTATAAAATCTTCAAGATCCTTCTTCTTCCGCTTTTTTTCCTCTTTTTCTATGTTCTCTTTCGCCTCCTCCTTCTTTCTTATAATGCAGAGCACACAGATACTTTTACCGCGGTCAAAATAATGGCTGCTCTTCTCCTCTTCACATTTTTTACACGTTTTCGCCCCAAGCCCCTCGTCGGTTATTCCGGGCTCTTGTCCGGGTCGTAGCTCTCTCAACCCGCCCGTACATTTCAGGCAATTTTCGAGGTCCATAAACGTGTTTTTCTTCCTCGGTCTGCCCCGTGGCTTGGGCTGTGATTCATCCTCGACCTGTTTTTTAACAAGCGCCTTGCGAGCGATACAGGCAGCCTGCGTTAATTTGCATTTATTTGCTTCGCAATACATTAGCTTCTCCATTTTCAAACCCTCCATATTTAAAAAAATCTATCTTTCACCCCGAGCTGATCAATCACAACGTCAATCGATCGGGCAACAAATCCTAAACCAGTAGCTTTGACCGGTACGCCACAATGAGGGCACTTTCCCGCCATTCCAGGCTGATTAATGTGACGAAGAAACTCCTTTTGATCATCAGACACCCGGCCAGTCTCTGTTTTAACCTCGATCGCTAAAAACCGGCCTTTCCAAATCCCCAGGATGTCTGATATGCCTTTCGGGTGTTGCATGGGTCCCGAGAAGTTTTTCCAATGGAAAACGCCCAAATTACGAAGCACATTCCGGATCGCCTTGGTTATTTCAGCCTCGGTCTGTTTCATTCTGAAGACTCCATTTTAAGCCTCATCTGCAGCTCGTCCGGCGTCATTTTACGCTCTTTAACAAACTCGCCATTATCGACACGATTTATAATCCAAGTTTTTGCTTTCCAGTCAGGAACGAATTCGCATTTTACGGTGGTCATTTCATACCCATTATTCAGCTTGACGGCTGCAACATTCAGCATCGCTGTGAGACTGTCGATCTTGCTTTTCAACTCCGACCAAGCCGCCAGGGTTGCTTTCTTGTCGTCTTCCTGTTGTTTTAGTTCGGCGACCTTTTGAGCCAGGTCTATCGCGATTTCTTTTTTCTCATCGTCTGAGAAAAGATGTTTTACATACTCGTTTGAATATCTCTTTTCCATTTCATCCTCCTTTTTTAATGTCTGCGTCTATTCGCAGCCCGTGATTTACCTGCTATTTCATTTCTACATTTGCGTTTTTTCCGATGCTTCACAAGGGCGTCGTTTGGGCCGGACTCAATCGTTTTTCCTGCAGGGCGAACAGAATACCCCCCGAAAAACCCCGAGTTTGGAAGTTGAAGATATTTTTTAATCACGAATCAATTCCCAACTCAAAAAGTAGGCTCATGCTCTTTCCAATAAATAAAGCACTCATCAGCTTCATATTCGGGACCAGCTTCGGTATTAGCTAATGAAGAGGTGGCCTCTTCCCATGCTATCATCGCATTCCATGCCTCGGTCTTTTCGTACCCTTTTTCCACCAACCTAGCTGCGAATCTATCCCGATATTCCCGGCTATTTACGATTATTAATTCCATCTTTCACTCCTCTCCCCGGAGCAGCTCCCCGGGCATCTCAAGATTTTTAAACTGTTGAGATTTAACGATGTGCTCACGCTCGTAATAGTTGCCACTGGTGGTATTGATGATCGTCCAAACGTAACCTCTTGGGTTTTTAACCTCGTTTTTACCTGTGAACGTCCATCGCTTAGCGAGTGAGCTCAACGCGACATGGATCGCTTGTGGGTGGATTTTTTTATTGACGAGCTCTTGGACGAGCCCGTTGATGTTAAAATTCTTATGACCGTTTTTTGGATAAGCTAAAGAAAGGCGAGCGAGCTGCTTAGCGAGCTCAGTTATTTTAGAGCTTAGGTCGCCGAGGTAGGGGGATGGTTTTTCTTTTGTTTTCTTTCCTTTAGTTTCCTTTAGTTTCCTTTGTGGTTTATTGCCGGCGTTTATCCCGTTTCCTCCGCCGGAAACCGCCTCAACTCCGGTAGAAACATACTTTTTAGCAATTTCCTCTATGGTGATGATGAGGTTTTTTCTTTTGCGATAGGCATCTTTAAGGGACTCTAAAAGGGCCTCTGAAACAATTACGGCGGAAGAAACCCACAGGTGAGTGTGTATCTTCCGGGTCTTTGACATTATATCCAACATGTCAGCACCGGAAGTCTCATCGCATTTTGTCTTTGAAAAGAAATAAAGACGGTCGGTATCCTCTTGAATGGAAAAATGATGATCGGGCGTAGAGCATAAAAACCGCATTACATTGGTGAAAAATCCCGTTCCTTTACATCCATATTTTGCTTCAAGGATAAACAGGGTCCGGCCGTCTTTTATGTAGAATGGGAAATAATCAACATCATGTCTTTCTGGACGCGCCATGAGTTCAGCTCTTCAAGGCCTCCAAAACTTCATAAGGGTTGCAGCAAATATGGTCAAAAATCTTCACCATCAATTCAGGCTCACCGTTTGCTAAAAGCAGGATGGTTTTCTTGTTTTGCCCGGCAGCCCATCCCATCTCGATTGAAGCGCTTCGGCCAAATGGCTGAACCCCAATAAACACATCGGCCCATTTCATAGCATCGAGGTCTAAATTGAATCCATTAACAGCTATTGGATGGTCAAGCTCCTTCCTATAATGATGTTTATCCCAATTTTGCCAATCAGGGTCTATTTCTGACCAGTGAAACCCTTTGCCTGCCAATTCAGGGTATGCGACTTGCTTAAATCCCACCAAGTTGACTATCGTCATGGGATTTCGAAAATCATAAACTTTGTGTCCATGCTCACGTAATAAATCGATAATATGGGGTTGGTCTTGATTTCTCCAAGAAGATGCGACATATATTTTAGTCATGATGAACCACCTTCCTTTTTTTTGAATTGCCCCCGGAAAAGAGAGTAACGAAACCACTCCCAAAACTGAGACAATTTTATATCAACCTTCGGTGCTTCAGGCTCCCTGGTATTCACCCCGCATTTCGCGCAAACCACAAACGGGGAGGCTATCAACCCGAACATAACCGGCTGAGATCCCGGAATAACCTTAATGTTGCACAACGGATGAAAAAAGAGATGTCCACACACCCTCCGAAGCGGCCACCAACCGACCATGGCCGAACATCCTGATATCGGAATTGATTCCCAATCAATCGGTGGCGGCTTTGGGACCGGTTTTCTTTTGGGGTCGAGTGACATACCCTTAAGGTTTATTGGTTTTCTATATTTTGCTTTTTTTGTCATTGTTTCTCTCAAAGCCCCCTGTTGCCTTAGCCATGGGGATACTCTTGATACATATTAAGAGCCTCCTCAATGGTCGGATGTCTGGAACAAAAAGAGCCCTTTCGACCCTCTCTTTTGCAAACAACAATCTTGACCATGCCCGGGCCGCTTTGCATAATACTTGCCCTCATGCAGCGATCATGCGCCATAAACACCAAGCGGGTTAAATCATCAAAATCAAAGGTGGATAAGTCCCCACAATGGTTCACAGACCATCCTTCCCCGAATGCCTTTATTTTTCCCGGTATATGATGGGCTCCGTGGTATAGATCTGAAAAGAATGATTCCGCGTCTTCTGTTTTTGTTTGCATTTAAACCTCCCTCTCTGTGTGCGTCGCTAGCGATTCGCCCGATTCACAAGCAGGCTCATCCGGTCCGCGATCGCTGTATCTGTCACCGACGTATACGGCCCATCCGGAAAGCCAAGATCCTTTTTGGCCTGGTCGTAAATCCCTGGACCATCCGGACCAAGGGCCTTGATTGCCGCGTCCGTAAGCGGAAAACCGGTCCTGTTGATGGTCGGCGGATACCTCCTGATAGCGTCTTTCGTGCCCCCGTCGGTCTCTTGTTTATCTTGTGCATTCGGCTGCATAATTACCTCCTTTTTTATCCACTTTTTACAAACTCGCTTTCCCGGCGGTAGGCATTCCTCCTGTCGGCTCAAATTGCCGGGGTTTACGAAAAACTCCTTACGGTTATTGCAATACGCGCCGCCCCCGCCGACCTTAATTTCATAATCGGCACAGTTGGAGCACTTCCTTTCGATCGGTCTATCCGGAAATCCCAATCGATATCTTGCAGGTTTGTATTTTTTGAGGTTTCTCAAGACGGAATATTATCCTCTTCAACGATTTGATCAAACGCACTGAGCCACTTCTTCAGCTGATCATCTGACGCCTTTTCTGGGTTTCCACCCTTGATTGTCTCTAAATATTTTTGCGCGTCTACCGCCTTAAACTGCAAAACAGCCTTGACCAGTTCTTCGTGAGCGGTCTGGTCGGCATCATTCCGGGAAGATGGAGCGGAAAACTCTGAGCGTTTGTCTTCCGTAACCTCCGGCCTCTTCCCAGCGACTTTCTCGTTAATGTGTTTTGTCAAATCCCATATTCGTTGTTTTCGGGCGTCTATACAGTAAGGATAATTACTGTCGGTTTTCTTCTCGTTTGCATCAACGTATTGGACGTCTATGGTATAAATAAACCTACCTATACCCCATTTCACGGCAGCTCGTTTGAAGGCGTCTGAGGCCTGGCCCTTTTCCTTCTCTTTTTTACTTTCAACACCACAGTCCCACTTCCACGCGAAAAAACCGTTTGGATTACAAATCCCAATACCTGCAAATAATTTGCCATCAATGGTCTTATAGTCATCTTGCCAGTT
Source organism: Desulfobacterales bacterium (assembly GCA_011049715.1). Taxonomy (GTDB): domain Bacteria; phylum Desulfobacterota; class Desulfobacteria; order Desulfobacterales; family UBA2156; genus UBA2156. The sequence goes on along the minus strand of DRHF01000089.1, from coordinate 2,173 downwards.
CTCGGGACTGCAAACCTCATCCAACAGATCCATTACAGTTCGCGCATCGATGTAGGGTACACAGGAAGCCACAGGTTTGCGTTTACTGAACGATTGAACACGCCATTTGGGCGGCGTTTCTTTTTTTAGCTCCTTTAAATTCATAATATTTTACCCCCTTTCAGTTTAAGAAGCCCAACCGGCCGCCCAAGCCGGGCTCTTGTCCTTTCCTACCTCAACGACACAGGATCCTCCTTTTTGGTTGCAGGTTCACTGGTCGCGGCCTCAAGCGTTTAGCCTATCTTTTTCTCTCTTGCCCAGGTCTTCACCTGGAGTTTTGATAGTGCCAGCACACTCGGTTTTAATTCAGCCGGCGTATCTTTATAACCATGTTGATTTAGGTTGAGTAATTCGGCCCGGGAAATCAGCATCAGGTTATCAAGCTCGCAGCGGGTTTTATCGCCATCTATAAAAGCCACCACCATGCCCTTCGGAACTGGACCGTTCGTCTGCTCCCAGATGTGTACGTGCTTATGCTTATAGCGAGTCGGAAATCCCGTATACGGATTTTTCTCTGAAATTTTTATTTGTATAAATCCGTCTTTCGGACATATCCGTTCCGTTCCAAGCGGCTTGCGGTTTGGAGGCACGTTTCCTTTGTTAAAACTGGTCTTATTCCTACTTGTAAGCCCTTTGGTGCCCTTGTTCCAGGACGTGTGCCCTTTGACAAAGAAGCCAGTGCGCCCCGAGGTGATACCGCGGTTACGTACAAATGTCTTGATTTGTTGTAGTGTTCTGTCGGTCCCGAAACGACCGTTAAATAAAACGGTCGTTTCCGCTATGCTCCGGCCCCCATAATTGTTTTTCAGAAACTGTGCCTGTTCCGGGTTGAATATCCGAAACCTTGAAATCAGGCGGTCTTTAGCCTCCCGACCGCAAGTAATTCGGTGGCTACTCAGGGCTGATTTGATAGCCACATCGGTCTTGTCCGTACCGAACCGGTTATTAAATGCCTTTGCAAGGCCATGAATATTCATAGACAAATATCCGGCCTGTAAAAAATCGAGCTGTTGGCGTGTGTAGTTAATCCTCATCTTTGTAGCCATTCAACCCCAGCATTTTGGGAGGTTCTTTCAGGAGCCCATCATTGATGGCAACCGAGGCTTTTAATGCCAGATTTGCATTATTGATAATTTGAGCTGCCATATTACTAACGGATTTGGAACGGTTGATCTCACGAATCAAACCTTCATCGTTCAGCTCCTCGTCCATCAGCCGCTCCATCTGAAAAAACAAATGGTTATTCAGGTCGATTAGTTTGTTTTTCATTGCATACTCTCCATGCATTCAGTAATAATTTCATCCATTAAAAAGGGGATCCCTTCTATTCAACCGGTCGACAACTGCGGTATTCATCCACAATCGCTCTGTGCGCATAACCGTTCCTCGATTCCCGGCGGCCCGCACCTTTTTGCTTTGCGTGTACCAGTTCGACAAAATAGAATTATATAAATCAGACGAATACCCGCTTAAAATCACCATGCCTTTTATTGCCCGAATCGCTTGTAACATGTCGGTGTGTTGATCCTCTGTCATTTCATGCCGGTAAACGCTGCGGGTTTTTGAGTCCCGCACTCCCGGAAGATATGGCGGATCGATATAAAACAGCGCTTCCTCCCGGTCCCAATACGATATTACCTCCATCGCCGGTCGATTCTCGATCATCACTCCCTGAAACCGTGCTGCCACTTTCTTTAGAACATTTCCCTTATCGGCCCATGCCATTTGTACGCTTCTTCCCGGATGATCTCTGTCTAAATGTTGATGGGATTGGCAGCGAAAACCGGTTGTCCCCTTCGATGCGCCGGCAGACCCGAACCCCATTTCAGCCCGAATTAATAAACGACGGGCTCGCTCAACAGGATCATCCGCAGGCTCGTACGCTTCCTTGAATTCGCTGCGAGCGTACGGGGTATACCGGACCGCCTCTATTAATCGTTCTCTTTGGGCAGGCGTACGTAAAACTCGGAAAAAATTAACTACATCCCCATCCAAATCGTTATAGACTTCCCCAAAACTTCTAGGCTTTCTCAAAAGCACACCGGCCGCGCCGCCATACGGCTCGACGTAAACTTTATGTTCTGGAAAATGGCTGATAATCCATGGGGCGATTCTCCATTTTCCGCCGTGATAT
>DRHF01000088.1 GCA_011049715.1 Desulfobacterales bacterium | reverse complement strand
TTTCATCATAATAGCTGATGATATCGTCCACCTTTTTTACGTCTGCCTTTATTTGGTCCGAAGTTGTTTCCGCTTCTATAAAATCTTCAAGATCCTTCTTCTTCCGCTTTTTTTCCTCTTTTTCTATGTTCTCTTTCGCCTCCTCTTTCTTTCTTATAATGCAGAGCACACAGATACTTTTACCGCGGTCAAAATGATGGTTAGCCTTTTCCTCCATGCATTCTTTACACGTTTTCGCCCCGAGCCCCTCATCTGTTACCCCGGGCACTTGGTCGGGTCGCAACTCTTTCAACATACCCACACATTTCAGGCACTTTTCGGGGTCTAAAAGCGTGAGTTTTTTCTTTAGCCCGCCCTGTTTCCTGGGCTTCAATCCCTCCTCGTATTGTTTTTCAGCAAGAATCTTACGAGCGTTACAGCCGGCCTGCGTTAGTTTACATTTATGCGTTTCGCAATACATTAATTTTCCTAATTTCATTTTTCACACCCTCCATATTTAAAAAAATCTATCTCTCACCCCTAATTGGTCAATCACAACGTCAATCGATCGGGCAACAAATCCTAAACCAGTAGCTTTGACCGGTACGCCACAATGAGGGCACTTTCCCGCCATTCCAGGCTGATTAATGTGACGAAGAAACTCCTTTTGATGATCAGACACCCGGCCAGTCTCTGTTTTAACCTCAATCGCTAAAAACCGGCCTTTCCAAATCCCCAGGATGTCTGATATGCCTTTCGGGTGCTGCATGGGTCCTGAGAAATTTTTCCAATGAAAAACGCCCAAAATTTTAAGCATATTCCTGATCGACTCGGTTATTTCAGCCTCAGTCTGTTTCATCCTTTACGCCTATTCCCTGCTCGTGATTTTTCTGCTATTTTATTCTTTCGTTTGCGCCTCTTTCGATGTTTAACAATAGCGTCAGTTGGTGAAGGCTCATATATATTACCTGGTGGCCGAGGAAGCCCATAACTCGACCACCAAAAACCTGTAAACGGGAGATGTTTTTTGATCATCGGAGCAGCTCCTTGGGCATTTCAAGGTTTTTAAATTTCTGAGATTTAACGATGTGCTCGCGCTCGTAATAATTCCCGCTTGTGGTATTGATGATCGACCAAACGTAGCCTCTCGGGTTTTTAACCTCGTCGTTACCTGTGAGCGTCCATCGCTTAGCGAGTGAGCTCAACGCGACATGGATCGCTTGTGGGTGGATTTTTTTATTAACGAGCTCCTGGATGAGCCCATTGATGTTAAAATTCTTATGACCATTTTTTGGATAGCTTAAAGCAAGGCGAGCGAGCTGCTCAGCGAGCTCAGTTATTTTAGAGCTTAGGTCGCCGAGATAGGGTGATGATTCCGGGTTTTTCTTCTTTGTTTGTTTCTTCTTTGAAGAAGAAGAAGAAGAAGGGGGCGTTACTTTTCCGTTACACCCCTGTACCGACTTCCGCTCACGATACTCACGGACTCGTTTTTTCGTATTATTACGGTCAATTGCCTCTTTATACATCCGTCGGTTAATTATCGTTACAACGTTGTTACACTCCGTTACGTCTGCAATTTCTAAATGTTTTATTTCCTCCAAGGCGACATTAAATTCATCACGAGTGCATCCAATCAACCGAGATAAATTATCATCCATCCCGGCTAATTTTCCCCTTTCTGGTGAATCCCACATACACCACAACATTTCAGCCCAAATACCCCTCGTTTTAAACGATGACATCTGCACTTGAGTATCTCGCCTCCAGTCCCCAGGGTACCATTGAAAAGCTGGTGCTTTTCCCATGAGTTCAGCTCTTAACGTGTCTGTGGATCTTGGTTTTGTAGTGAGGGCTCATCACCGCGATTTCCGCGATTTCCGCATCTCAGCTAACGCCCTTGTCAAATCCATACTAGCCCTCTTGACGCTCCGGATTCTGCCCAGCCGGACAGGACGAGGGTTTCCCCATATATCCTATCCTCAAGCGTTAGGACTCTTTCCAAAAACCGCTTTGCTTCCTGCCTTGCTATTTTTAATGTTTTTTTTGTCATAATCCTTCCTTTTTCTTAAACTGCCCTCGTGAAAGCGAGTAACGAAACCACTCCCAAAACTGAGACAATTTTATATCAACCTTCGGTGCTTCCGGCTCCCTGGTATTCGCCCCGCATTTCGCGCAAACGACAAATGGCGAGGCTATCAACCCGAACATAACGGGCTGGGATCCCGGAATAATTTTGATATTACATAACGGATGGAAAAAGAGATGTCCGCACACGCTCCGACGTGGCCACCAACCGACCTTGGCCGAACATCCTGATATCGGAATTGAGCCCCAGTCAATCGGTGGTGGCTTTGGGACCGGTTTTCTTTTGGGGTCGAGTGACATTAGCCCCCGTTTTTCAAAGATCTCTTTATTTGAAGGTTGTTCGGCATCTGCTATAGATTCATGCTCCAGGTCCTGTTCAAAAAACCGATATTCAAGCTCTGGATTGTCCTCTTTCATTTTTTCGAGCACGGTTTTTAATCCATCTGCATTTTCTTCCGTTAAATTTCGTTGTTCCCCCATTATTAGCTCCTTTATTGGTGCGTATTGAAGGTGAGCCGGGTGCCCGCTGCGTCGGATATTCTAAGGGCGCAGTGCCCTCCCCGGCACGAGTTAAAACAAAGACATCTGACCGTTTATCTGACTGCCTATCATGGCCACATGTCGACATATTGACAGGCGTTTAATTGGTTCCAATTGTAGTCCCGCGATTCTAGCCGTAACAAAAACATTGACGCCCATCGCTTCCGGGATCAAGGTTGACCTGTTCGCGCCCAGAAATAATGCTGCCTGGACACGTTCTTTTAATTGCTTCCTACTGATCGACTGCCAATAGAGTACACATTTACATTGTCTCAATGTCCACTCCGGGTGCTTCTTCTCCATTTTGGCAATATGGATGGCAAGGTTAAATTCCGAATGAACCAACCAAAGAGGTTTCGACAGATCAAAAAACTTTCCGACCGCCGGGGCATGGGGAGGGCATTTTGCGGCAATGCCATAATTTGGACAACCCCCCGGGTGATCTATGTATGGCAATAGGCACCACTGGCCAACCTTCTCGCTGGTAACCAACCGCTTAACTGGATATATCCAAGATGGTAGGTCCATAACGCTTTCTCTATCGATTCGCCCGATCCACAAGCGTGCTCATTCGGTCCGCGATCGCTTTGTCCATCACCGACGTGTGCGGCCCGTCCGGATAATTGAGATACTTCTTTGCTTGGTCATAAATCCCTGGACCATCCCGGACCAAGGGCCTTGATTGCCGCGTCTGTAAGCGGAAAACCGGTCCTGTTGATGGTCGGCGGATACCTCCTGACAACGTCTTTCGTGCCCCCGTCGGTCTCTTGTTTATCTTGTGCATTCGGCTGCATAATTACCTCCTTTTTTATCCACTTTTTACAAACTCGCTTTCCCGGC
>DRHF01000087.1 GCA_011049715.1 Desulfobacterales bacterium | reverse complement strand
GCATTGCCTGTTACAAGTGCTTTAAAAACAAAAATCAACGCTGTTCGGTGGAAAAAGACATCGCCAACGAGTGCATCGAAAAGATGGTGGGCGCAGACGGGGTGATCCTTGGTTCACCGGTCTATTTTGCCGGCGTTACACCTCAAATTAAAGCGCTGATCGACCGAGCCGGCCTGGTGTCCATTGCCAACAAGGGTATGTTGCAGCGCAAGGTGGGCGCTTCAGTGGTGGCAGCCCGGCGAGGCGGGGCCATCCATACCTTCGACTCCTTGAATCACTTTTTCTTCATCAGCCAGATGGTCGTGCCCGGTTCAAGTTATTGGAACATCGGTTTCGGCCTGCAGCCCGGCGAGGTGGAACAGGATGAAGAAGCCAAAGGGACGATGGCAACCCTGGGCCAAAATATGGCCTGGTTGCTCAAAAAGATCGCGGGATAAGCGCGTTGATTTTAATCGCTTCAACCACGTAGGGATAAATGTTTTCTACGATCCGGCGGTAGCCTTTGGCTGTTGGATGAATTCCGTCAGTCTGGTTGAGCTTGGGTTCTCCGGCAACTCCTTCCAGGAAAAAGGGGATTAAAATAACTTTCTCAGTTTCAGCAATCTCCTGGTAAATTTTGGAAAAAGCAGTCGTATAGGTTTCCCCCAGATTTTGAACGATCCGCATGCCCCCAAGTACGACGATTACATCATTGGCCTTGAGCGATTGTACGATCTTTGTAATGTTAGATTTTATATAGTCGGAATTGACTCCCCTGAGTCCGTCGTTTGCTCCGATGACAAGGATTGCGATATCCGGATCTATCCTCAAGACCCATTTTATTCTTGAGAGTGTTCCGCTGCTTGTCTCGCCACTTATGCCTGCATTGATCACTCTGTATCGGTGCCCGCGCGCCATTAACTGTCGCTCAAGCAGGGCAGGATAGGCAAATTCTTCCTCAACGCCCAGACCCTCTGTCAGGCTGTCACCGATCGCCACAATACTACCTTCATATACCAGCGGATTTTTTTGTGGAGTAGGACCGGATTCTTCACCGCACCCGATGATAGAGAGGCTAAGGGAAAAAATGGTTAAGAAAATAATTTTGGCTTTATCCATTTATCAACCACCGGCATCTTATCAGTTGTGCCAACCGTCATTCATCTGTCTGTTCTCGCAAAAACAGAACCGGTTTTTGGCGAAGGATGGACACTGAGGGCAACAATCCAACCCCTACGACGAACAGCGCCGCTCCCAGTACCATCAGCAAACTTTCAAATAAAAACATATGGTAGGTAATATCGAACTCCCGCGTGCAAATCGCCCAGCTGCCGATCTGCGAAAATAACAACGCGAGACCGGCGCTTACCAGGCCTAGGAAGAGATTTTCCAATATAAACACCTTTAGTACAAAAGCACCTCTGGCACCCAGGATCTTGTAGTAAACCGCTTCCTGGATCCTGGCAAATCGTGTTGCTAAAACAGAGCTGAAAATGATGAGAACACCGGCAACGATGCTGAACAGGGTAAAAAAACGGATGATAACGGAAAGCTTTTTTAGCACCTTCGCAAAGATAGAAAGGGCCTGGGTGACGTCAATAACATTTATATTCGGGAATTTTTTCACGATCTTGGTTTGCAGTGCAGGTATCCGGTTTTTTTCGACCCGGATGGCGGTAAAAATTGTTTGGGGAGCGTCCTGCAGGGCTTTCTCCGGAAAAACAAAATAAAAATACGGCCGGATCGATTCGCGCGTATGGGTGCGAACACTTGAAACAGTTGCTTCCAGCGGTATCCCCTGTATTTTGAAAGTAATACGGTCGCCGATATCCAGATCCCTCATCTCAATGACCTTGTCCAACACCGACACCTGAAGATCTCCCCAGTCATCTCGGTACAATTTTTTACCTTTGATGATAACTTCGTCCGTTATCAGGCGGTTCCGATAGGTAAGATTAAAGATTCGAGAAAGATTGTCCCCCCGTTTTTGCTTTTCTTTTTGGCGGTTGATTTTTTCGCCGTTGATCGCAATCATTCTTGCCCTGACAATCGGGTAGTATTCGGTCTTCAGGCCGAGGGTTTGTGAAAAATTATCTAACTGGTCGGGTTGAATATCTAGAAAAAAAAGATTTGGGGCATCCGGGGGGTATGATTCAATAAAACCGGCGTCCAGGTTTTGTTCAAGAAGATAGATGGAAAAAATAACCGAAAGCGAGGCGGTCAATGTTATAATGATCGCCTTGGTTGCATTTTTTGGTCGGAACAATCCTTTGAGCGCTTGTCTGATCGTAAGCGTACGAACATTTAGCTTTCGCAGGAAATAGAGAACGATTTCCGTTGCAGCTGCAGTGATTAGGATGAGCAGGATTATACCCAAAACAAAATAGAGACCGGTCTTAATGACGTTTATCTGCCACAAAACCATACCGATGAAAAAAAGGAAGATCACGAAACCGATCGTATAATATGGCAATCCTTTCTGCGTATGGATAAATTCCTTTCTGAAGATTGAAATCGGCTTTAGTTCCTTTAACCTGTATAGAGGTAAAAATGAAAATAAGGCGACCACTATGACACCGAGCCCCAGACCTCCTATTACCGCGTTCCAGGAGATAATAAGCTTTACATTGGGTGGCAAAAACCCCGTAAAAAGCCTGTCGATGAAATACTGCAGGAAAAAACCGAATAAAAGCCCAAGACTCGACCCCAAAAAACCGAGCAGCGCAAGGATGATAACGAAATGGCGGGTAAAGAACCCGCTGGTTGCCCCGAGGGTCTTCATTATCGCGATTGTTTTCTCGTTTTCTTTTAAAAAAGCGGCCAGGGAGCTCTGGATACCGATACCGGCCAGTAGCAGGATAAAAATGCCGATGAGGCTGAGAAAAAAGAGGAAATTGTCGAAAAATCGTTTGACTCCGGATTCGGCTGTTCTGTAAGTATCGACACTTTCAAAATCCGGATCTGCTGCGGCTGCCAGTTGATCGGCGATTCGATCGATGCTTTTTTCGTCATGTACCTTGATCAAACGGGTGTGGTGGACTCGACTTCCTTTTTTTACAAGGTCCAGCCCTTCAAGATCTTCTTCGGAAATAAAGATCCGCGGGCCTAAAAAGAAAAAATTTACCGGCTGATCGGGTTCCTCAAGCACCACATCTTCTATGGTCAGGAGCGCCTGCCCGATGTGCAACTGATCGCCAATACGGAGCTTGAGCCGGTCCAACAGAGCCGGCGCCACGATGACGCGACCCCGGCTGAGGACGCTTTTCAATGTACGCCCGGACTGTAGCGCCACGTTCCCGTAAAAGGGATAGCCCGGCGTCACGATTTTTAGCTTTGCCAATAAAGATCCTTGATCATCCCCAGCCCGAACCACGGAATAAAACTCGTAAACCTGGGCGCTTTTGATTAGATCCAGGTCTTCGAGTCGGGAAACGGCATCGGTGATCGACGTCGACAGTTCATGATGGGATCGGACCAGGATGTCTGCGGCATGAAGTGTTTTTGCTTCTTTGAGAAGAGATGTGTGGACACTAATGGAAAAGCCGTTTAATGCGATAAGGGCCACAATCGAAAGTGTTACGCACATTACGAAAACAGTTGCCTGTTTCCGTGAACGGATAATCTGCCTGATAATGAAACGTCTATATAGTAGAATGCTTTTCATCGCTGTTAAAATCGGTTATCCGGCCGTCTTTAAGGATAATCATCCGGTCTGCCATCCTTGCAATTTCGAAATTGTGGGTCACCAAAACCAGAGTGGTTTGGCGCTCTTTGTGAAATTCAAGAAGGAGTTTAAGAACAGCTCTTCCGTTTTCGGTATCCAAATTTCCGGTCGGTTCGTCAGCGAAAATGATTTTGGGCCGATTGATCAGCGCCCGGCAGATTGCTACCCGTTGCAGCTCACCCCCTGAGAGTTGATGGGGGAAGTTGTCGCATCGCGGATCGAGGTCAACCCGTTTGAGAAGGGTCTTCGCTTTTTCTCGGGCTTTTGGGTCACGCCTTAGTTCGGCCGGAAACATAACATTTTCCAAGGCGGTGAGCGAAGGTACCAGATGAAACGACTGGAATACAAACCCGATAACCTTGTTTCGGAGCGGTGCAAGATCATCTTCCTTTGTATCGGTGATATCCTTTTTTTCAATAAAAATCCTGCCGGCTGTCGTTTTGTCAAGGCCTGATAGCAAACTGAGCAGAGTTGTCTTGCCGCTGCCGCTGCTTCCCTCAACTACCAGGAATTCCCCGTCGGTTACGGAAAGCGATACATTGTCCAATACACGGATCTGTCTGCTACCGATGGTATAAGTTTTGGTTAAATGCCTGGCTTCAATGATGTTCATCAAAAGTCTCTGATTGAATAAACAGTGCGGAGGCTTTATAAACAGTCAGGCTTTCGCCTCTTACTGAAGAAGACTGCTAACACTTGGCTCCGGTGTTTATAAAATAAACAATTTTTTTTTTAAAGCAAGATGTCGACCAATAAAACGCAAAAAATATTTTCAAAGAACAGAAGCAACACTGGATTGAAAAGGATCGTTTGCTTTGCTCTAAAGGCTTAGGGAATGCGATCTATTTTTCACTATAAATATCATTTTCAGCAAATGTTGAAAATTACATTTCAATAAAAAATCTTGACAGAATATTGTTTTCACTATAATAAGATATTTCAGCAATTGCTGAAAAGGTTTAAATAATGAAATTATCCATTGATCTTCTAGAAAAAAGGGCGGTCGAGGCCTTAAACGTCTGTTTAAACAGGGTCTCTTTTCTAAAAATCGAAGAAATTAGGAGACACACTTTCCCGGAAGGGGTCCCACCGATTTTAATGGTCAAGATCGCACATCCCGGCGGTGTAAAATATCTGATGTTAGAGGTAATGGGAAATGGCCAGCCAAGACTTGCCCGGCAGGCGGTTAATCAGCTTTTGCGTCACCGTGATCTGTTTCACGATGTTTATGGGGTTTTTGTAGCCCCGTATATCTCTGAGAAGTCTGCGGAAATCTGTAACCGGGAAGCGATGGGGTATTTAGATTTGGCCGGAAATTGTCGGCTCTGTTTTGACGAGATTTATATTGAGCAGGAAGGAAAGCCGAATGTTTTTACAAAAAAGCGGGATTTGCGTTCTCTCTATTCACCCCGGGCGGAAAGGATCCTCAGGGTACTTTTGAACAACCCGAAAAAGGTATGGAAAATTCAAGAATTGGCTAAAGAAGCACAAGTCAGTTTAGGGCAGGTCTCAAATGTTAAAAAATTACTGTTTGACCGGGAATGGATTAAAACTGAAAAAAATGGATTTTTTCTGAACACACCGGAGTCACTTTTAAAAGAGTGGTCTGAAAACTACTCCTTTGAAAAAAGCCGGATCACAGATTATTATTCATTGAAAGATGTCAATGAAATTGAAACGGAACTGGCTGCACTTTGCAACCGGAAAGGTTCACTTTATGCGCTTACCTGCTTTTCAGGCGCCGCCAGGCTGGCTCCGACCGTCAGATATCAAAAGGCCTTTGCGTACATTGAGGAAAAGGAAGAAGATATAACCTGGCAACTGGGTCTAAGAAAGGTGACCAGTGGAGCGAATTTGAGCCTGTTGTCGCCCTATGACCAGGGGGTTTTCTCCGGCAGCTATGAAACGCATGGGGTGCGGATTGCCTCGCCTGTTCAAATCTATCTGGATCTTAACTGTTTTCCTGGGCGTGGGGAAGAGGCTGCACAAGCGCTTTTGAACCAGGGGATCTTAACGTGAGGGTCACCCGATTTGAGGGAGTGGGTAAATGGGAAAGAGAGTACTAAAAACGAAACTTTGTGACCTGCTGGGGATCGAATACCCGATCCTGAGTGCCGGGATGGGTCCCACATTTATTGGCGAGAACACCGGGGCGCCGGTAGAACTGGTTGTGGCTGTCTCAGAAGCCGGAGGACTTGGGGTTCTCGGCGGCGCTGGTTTTACCGTTGATGAACTTCAAAAAGCCATCCGCGAAATCAAATCCCAGACCGACAAACCTTTTGGGGTTGACCTTCTGTTGCCGAAAAACCTCGATGTTGGCGGCAGTATGGGCAGAAAGGATGTTGATGAGATACCGCTGAGTCAGATACTGGAGAGATTACCGAAGGCTCATCTGGAGTGGATTAAAAAAATCAAGAGTGAAATGCACCTCCCCGATGTAGAGATTAAGGTTCGGATGAATACCACCACCATGAATCCAAAGGAAGCGATACAGGTCTGCATCGAGGAGAAAATTCCTCTGTTTTGCGCCGGGCTTGGAAATCCGGGTTTTATGGTGGAAGAGGCGCACGCTGCCGGCATCAAGGTGCTCGGCATAACCGGCAATGTAAAAAACGCCAGACGAATGGCTGTGTCCGGAATCGACCTTCTTGTTGCCCAGGGGCATGAGGGGGGCGGACACACGGGTCGGATCGGGACGATGGTTCTGTTGCCGGCCGCGATTGATGCGGCATATCCTGTTCCGGTATTGGGAGCCGGTGGTATCGGCGATGGCCGGGGTCTGGCTGCTGCCCTGGCAATGGGGTGTGTCGGTGTTTGGGTCGGCACCCGTTTTCTAGCGACCGATGAGGGCGGGGCGCTGGATATAAACAAACAGCGCATTGTCGAGTCGGTTGACGAGGGTACGCGTGTGAGCAAGGCATATACCGGCAAAACCCTGCGTGCGAGTTACAACCGATTTCACGACCTTTGGGATGCGTCAGGACTAAAACCGCTTCCGTTCCCGACCCAGGTGCTGCTTTCCTCGGCACTCCTGGCCAGTTTTGTAAAAGCCAACAAAACCAGCCATGTCGGGGGTCTTGCTGGTCAGGTCTCGGTGCTGATCGATGAGATCAAACCGGCGCGGCAGGTCCTTGAGGAGATGGTGGAAGAAGCGGTTGATATTCTCACAAAGAAGCTTCCGCAAAATGTTAAGACAAAATAAGGAGACAATGCCCATGCCCGATAATCAAACTGCCACAGATTCCCTTATCCTTCGAAAAAACGAACCCGGCATTTGCCACCTTACCATCAACAGGCCAAAAGCATACAATGCCCTATCCATTGAAGATCTAGGCAGTGCCTATAAATACTGCAGCCAGGTGATGGCCGAAAACATGATGGCTCGAGATGCGGGAGAGGGTATGGATGCATTTCTCGAAAAACGTGTTCCAGTATGGACCGGGGAATGATTGCTGCCTGTCACGCTTGCCTGTTTTCGGAAAAGGGATGCGTCAACGAAGATGTAAGGGGTTGATCCCCTATGGCGTTTTTGAGATCAGATCCCGAATTGTCTCTCGGGCAGGGGCAGGGTCCACGGCGAGCCATATTATCCGGATTCCCTTTTGAAAAAAATAATGGACCTGGCCCATGCCCACGGCGAAATAGACGGGCAAACCGTCGATCGATATCTCCCGAAAGTGCCAGAAGGCTGTTCCCTCATTGGCCTTGAGACCCTGTGACATCCGCTGGATTCCCTCGACCGCCTCCGATTTGACACTGTATTCAGAGATCCAGATCCTGGCCTTTTTGTCTCCGTTCTCATAACTGCCGATGTAACCTGCTTTGTATCCGATTTTTTTGCCGTGCAGCCGATCGATTTCCTGTTTCGCCTCCTTACCGGATATGACCTGTTTCAACCGGAAAGCCCCGATCAGCTCGGGGAGTGAATTCCCCAGGGATGGAAGGGGAGAAAGAAAAAAGAGGGAAACCCCGATCAATATAATCCGACCAGCGCTCATCATGGGCGTTCTCTATTTTTTGGTTCTGCAATCTTTGTCCCTTGCATATGGACCGATGTGTATCATTATGATGGGAATTTGGCAAGGCCTTTCAAAAGTACGGGTAAAATCTGAGGTTTGACTTCTCTGCACGATTATGCTCAACAGAAACAGATTCGTTAAAGCTCATTTTTTGTTGCATCTGCTCTTAAAACCCATATAACTGATAACGAAAAACATCTAAATCGAGTTTTGACTCGATTAGAGTTCTAAAATATTGAGATAGAACCGGAAGTTTTTTGTCTATATCACAGAAAGGAGGATATCATGGGCGGCTTTTTCGGAGTGGCCTCGAAATCTGAATGCGTCAGCGATCTTTTTTATGGAACCGACTATCACTCCCATCTTGGGACCCAGCGTGGAGGGCTTGCAACAAAGAGTCCCGGCGGGTTCACACGGTACATCCACGATATAACCAATTCACAGTTTCGATCCAAGTTTGAAAATGATTTCGTTAAAATTAAAGGCAAATGGGGAATCGGCGCCATTAGCGACTACGAGGATCAGCCGCTCCTCATCGGATCTCACCTCGGGAATTATGCAATCGTCACCGTCGGAGTTGTTCAGAACGTTGAAACTCTAGCCAAGCAAGCTTTCGACAAGGGGACGACTCACTTTTCAGAACTGGGCGGTGGGTATATCAATCCTACCGAGCTTGTGGCGACACTGATCAACAGAGGAGATTCTTTTGCGGCGGGTTTGCAAAATGCTCAGGAATTGATAGAAGGATCATGCTCCATACTACTGCTGACCGATGATGGCATTTACGCCGCCAGAGACAGGCTCGGGAGAACTCCCATTGTGATTGGGAAGAAGGACGGTGCCTATGCGGCCACATCTGAAACATGTGCATTTCCCAACCTTGACTACCAGATAGAGAAATATCTCGGCCCGGGCGAAATCATTCGGATCACAGAAGAGGGCATGGAGCAAAAAAAGGCCCCGGGGGACCGTATGCAAATATGCGCGTTCCTGTGGGTTTACTACGGATATCCTTCTTCATGTTATGAAGGGATCAATGTCGAGGACGTTAGATATCGATGTGGCGCCGCCCTGGCTAGAAACGATGATGCCGTCATCGATATGGTGGCGGGAATACCGGACTCCGGAATCGCCCACGCCATCGGCTATGCCATTGAAGCTAAGGTTCCGTACAAGAGACCGTTTGTCAAATATACACCAACGTGGCCGCGAAGCTTTATGCCGCAGAAGCAGGAGGTAAGGGACCTTGTGGCTAAGATGAAACTGATACCGATCAAAGAACTGATTGAGGGACAGCGTGTCCTTTTCTGTGAAGATTCGATTGTGAGGGGCACACAGTTGCAAGACATCATCCAGCGGGTAATCGACTACGGTGCAAAGGAAGTACATATGCGGCCGGCATGTCCGCCGCTGGTTTATAGCTGCAAGTTTCTGAATTTCTCACGATCAAGGTCTGTTCTGGATCTGGCTTCCAGGAAAGCCATCCGGGAAATCGAGGGAGACGAGGACACCGATACACCTGATGAATACGCAGATTTTTCTTCTGAGAAGTATGCCCGCATGATCGCCAGCATCACCCGTCGTCTTAAACTAACATCACTGCAGTATCAAAAATTAAGTGATCTGGTCACTGCGATCGGCCTGCCCAAAGAGAGAGTCTGTACTTACTGCTGGGATGGCGCCGAGTGAGTACTTACCAACCTTATAGCTGTAGCTATAAGGTAAATTTTTTTCGCACAGTAAAAAATCAGGAGAGATCATGAGCATAAAAAAAGTGATGGTCGTTGGGTCAGGCCTTATGGGAAGCGGAATCACCCAGGTGTGCGCCCAGGCCGGCATTGGGGTATTTATTTACGATGTCTCACAGGATGCCCTTGAAAGGGCAATGGAAAATATTAAATGGTCCGTTGGAAAATTCGTGGAAAAGGGGAAGGTGGATGAAGACAAAGAAACCATCCTCAACCGCATTACCATAGCAAAAGATGTTGATAAGGCAGCAGAAGTTGATCTGGCAATAGAGGCTGTCTATGAAAAGATAGAGATTAAGAAGGACATTTTTAAAAATCTGGACCAAATCTGTGGCCCGGAGGTATTGATTGCAAGCAACACCTCTGCGATTCCGATTACAGAACTAGCATCTGTCACCCAAAAGCCCGAAAAGGTTCTCGGACTTCATTTCTTCAGCCCGGTACCGATGATGCAGGCTGTCGAGGTCATCAATGGCATTGCCACCAGTGTTGAGACCGCTCAAAAGGGCAGAGCCTTCGTCAAGCAGATCGGAAAGGAGCCGATCATGGTCAACCGGGATATCCCCGGGTTTGTCGTAAACAGGATCAACTTTCCATCGACCATCGAAGCGATGAACTTAGTAGAACAGGGTGCGGCTACCATTGAGGATATTGATAAGGGACTCCGTCTGGCAGCAGGAAGAAAAATGGGTATTTTTGAAACCGGCGACATGGTGGGCCTGGATGTAACCTATGGCGCCATGATGGCCATGTATCATGAAACCGGCGACTCCCGATGGTATCCACCGTTGCTGCTCAGGCGCAAGGTCAAGGCAGGCCATCTGGGCCG
>DRHF01000086.1 GCA_011049715.1 Desulfobacterales bacterium | reverse complement strand
GGATTGAAGTGGTAATTGAGGTCAAAGAGATCGGCGCATTCAACGAGGCCACAAACAAGGGCCAATCCGACATGTATATACAGTTCTTTACCACCACCATTGATCCCGGTTACGCGACCAGTTGGTTTACGACCGGTAATAGCTGGAATCCCAGCCAGTGGAGCAACCAGACCTACGATGCGCTTTTGAAAAAAGGCATGGCCGAATCCGATCTTGAAAAACGGGCTCAAATCTATATTGACGCCCAAAAAGAGATCGACCAGGATTGCTGGGCCGTATGGCTTACCCATGGGGTAAAAGTCAGAGTGGCTCAAAAGAATGTCGACCTAAAAAAGCTGTATCCCAACGGCCGCCTGGCGCCTTGGACGATGAGTTTCAAATAAGTGGTTTTGGCAGACACGGCAGCCGGTTCCGGCTGAAGTGTCTGCCAGATCCGGCAATCGTCATGCAGGGAAAAGAGATAAAAAAATGTTGAAATACATCATCAAGAGAGTGCTCTGGGTGATTCCGACCTTGCTCGGTGTATTGATTATTCTATTTAGTCTGACCTACCTGATGCCCGGTGATCCGGCCTCGGTCATGTTAGGCCCCCGGGCAACACCTGAGCTGGTGGCAGCGCTTAACCAGCGGATGCATCTCGACCGAGCGATGCCGGTGAGGTTGGGCTATTACCTGATCGGGATCGTCAAGGGTGATTTGGGGACTTCCGTCTGGTCGGGCCATAAGGTCAGCTCGCTGCTTGCCGAGGCACTGCCTCACACCGCTTTACTGGCCGTAACCAGTCTGGGCGTTGCCGCTCTTATCGGTATCCTCTTGGGGGCCTTTGCCGCCGTCCGGCGGGACAGCCCCATCGGGGGGATTGTGACCATCGCTTCACTTCTGGGCGTGGCCGTGCCCGATTTTGTGGCCGCCTTGCTTTTAATGCTTTTATTTTGTGTTCAAATCCCATTGTTTCCTGCTTTGGGCGCCGGTGCCGCGGGTGATCCGATCGATATTGCCGTGCATCTGATTCTGCCGGCCACGGCCCTGGGCATCGGATGGGTGGGCTATCTGGCCCGGCTTACGCGGGAATCGATGCTGGATGTTCTGGATGCGGACTACATCCGTACCGCCCGGGCATTTGCCATCCCCAGACGGGCCATTGCTTATCGGTACGCTTTGAAAAATGCGGTGATTCCTTCCATCACCGTCATCGGCCTGGGGGTGGGCAAGCTCTTGGGCGGCGCGGTTTTTGTGGAGATCATCTTCAGCCGGCCGGGTTTAGGAAAACTGATCGTTGATGCGGTTTATGCCCGCGATTTTCCAGTGGTTCAGGGCGGCATCCTGGTGGCTACCATTTTGTTTGTTCTGGCCAATTTAATTGCCGACATATCGTATGCTTTTGTAGATCCGCGGATTCAGTATGACTAATGAGGAAACGTCCTGTGAAAACAGACACTATCAATCAAACCGAGGCTGGAATCAGTCCTGCGCAATTGACCCTTAAACGCAAGTGGACGGACACGCTGCGCGTGACCTTGCGCGCCGTCGTTAAGGTCAAAGGCGGTTTGTGGGGTGGTATTTTTATCTCCATCATGCTCCTGTGCGCCATCGGTGCCCAATGGATATCCCCGAGCGACCCTAACGCCCAAGACATCATGCACCGGTTTGCAGGCCCCAGCCTCGATCATTTTTTGGGGACCGATTACCTGGGACGCGATATCTTCTCCCGGATCATCTACGGTTGCCGTATCGCTGTGATGGTGGCCTTCGGTGCGGTAACGCTTTCGTCCATTGTCGGTGTATTTCTGGGGGTTGTGTCCGGGTACAACGAGGGTAAAAAGATCGATTACTTCATTATCTGGCTGTTCGATATCGTGCGTTCGTTTCCCCAGATCATTTTGGCCCTGGCCATTGTGGCCGTGCTGGGGCCCTCGCTGTTCAA
Source organism: Desulfobacterales bacterium (assembly GCA_011049715.1). Classification (GTDB taxonomy): domain Bacteria; phylum Desulfobacterota; class Desulfobacteria; order Desulfobacterales; family UBA2156; genus UBA2156. The sequence continues at coordinate 36,794 of DRHF01000086.1, read as the reverse complement.
CGTGGTCGCCGCACTGGCTTTCACCGCTTTTCCTTTTTATGGGCGGGTGGCCCGGGCGCAGACACTATCGGTAAAGGAAGCCGACTATGTTAAGGCGGCCGAAGCCATGGGACTGACACGACTTAAAATCATATGGCGGCATATCACCCCCAACATCATGGCCCCGGTGATCGTTTGCCTGGGGATGGACATGGCCACCATGATTGTCTGGGAATCGGGTCTCTCTTTCCTCGGATTAGGGGTCAGGCCTCCCACTGCCTCATGGGGAATCATGCTTAGAAACGGTTACAAATACATCCAGACTGCGCCGTGGATGATACTTTGGCCGGCGCTGGCCATTGCCCTGGCCATGATTGCCTTCTCTCTTTTTAGTGAAGGGTTGCGGGTGGCACTGGATCCAAAGGAGCGGGAAAGATAATGTCTGAACCTTTACTTGAAGTCAGTAATTTGACCCTGGATTACAACCTGGGCAGTCGTAAAATGCGGGCCCTGGATCGGATCAGTTTCAGTCTTGACAAAGGCCAGGTGCTGGGCGTTGCCGGCGAAAGCGGCTGCGGGAAATCCACCCTGGGACTGGCCATTCTCAGACTGCTGCCAAGAGTCGCTGAGATCAGACGCGGAGCGGTCATCTTTGACGGGACCGATCTGCTGAAGCTCTCCGAAGAGCAGATGGAGCGGGAGATCCGGGGTCAGAAGATCACCATGATCTTTCAAGTTCCGCAGAACGCACTTAACCCGGTGTTTAAGATTGAAACCCAGATGACCGATATCCTGCGCGTTCAGGATAAATATCAGAATCCCGGGAGTCGAAAACGGCGGAAGGATTTCAGACAGCAGGCCATCGAGCGTCTGGAGAGTACAGGGATTGCGGATCCGGCCGCGCGCGTTTCCAATTACCCATTTGAATTTTCAGGCGGTATGAAACAGCGGGTGATGATTGGCATGGCGTTGTCGTCCGGCACATCTTTGCTTCTGGCCGACGAGGCGACCACAGCCCTGGACGTTACGATCGAAGCCCAGATTAACCGGCTGATCACCGAGCTTGCCAAAGAGTACGGAACCTCGATTTTGTACATAACCCATAATCTGGGAGTACTGTCGGAAATGGCGGATCGCATCATGATCATGTACGCCGGCAGGATATTTGAGATGGGGCCCACCGAAGCCGTTCTTGGCTCTCCCCGACACCCGTATTCCGCCGCCTTGCTGGAATCGCTGCCGAGCCGTCAAACCAGGGGAAAACGGCTGCTTGCCATTCCCGGTTTCGTACCGCCATTGGACCGATTGCCGTCCGGGTGCTCTTTTCATCCACGTTGCACTTTTGCAGAGGAAGTGTGCCGCCAGGAGGTGCCGCCCATGATTGAAGTCGATAAAGGGCAGTGGTCTGCTTGTCTATTAGATCAAAAAAGAGGAAGGCAAAAATGGAAGTGGATCTGATCCAAATACGAAATTTAAAGACCTATTTTTTCCAGGGCAAGGGCCTTTTGTCTAAATTGTTCGGACAGGGATTAAAGATCGTTCATGCCGTGGATGGCGTAAGCCTGACCATCAAAAAGGGACGCACTTTCGGCCTTGTCGGAGAGAGCGGCTGCGGCAAATCCACCCTGGGCAACACCATCTTTCGCCTGGTGGAATCACTGGAAGGGGAGGTTCTTTTCCAAGGTCACGATGTTGTGAAAATGAATCAAAAGGAATTGAGGGAATTTCGCCAAAAGGCCCAGATTATCTTTCAGGATCAGTTCGGTTGCATGAATCCCCGCATGACCGTGGGGCAAATCATTGCCGAACCGCTCATGATGCGCCAGGGCGAACCGGAGAGCCAAAAAAGCATTGAGCAGGAAGTGGCCGAGCTGCTCAACGCGGTTAACCTTGATCCTGACGCGGCCGTAAAGTTTCCCAATGAATTTTCCGGCGGGCAGGCCCGCCGCATCGGGGTGGCCAGGGCCATTGCCTTGAATCCGATGTTTATCATGGCCGATGAGCCTACCTCCGGCCTCGATATTTCCACAGCGGCGACCATCCTGAATCTGATGCAGGACCTGCAGGATAAACTGGACATCACCTATTTATGGGTGTCACACAATCTGAACCAGGTAAAATACATGTCCGACGACATGGCGGTCATGTACCTTGGCAAAGTGGTGGAGATGGGCCGAACAAGCGAAGTATTCGATCAAATGGCCCATCCCTATACCAAAGCCCTTATTTCTGCAGTTCCCCAAGTGTCATCGCAAGAACAGAAACAAACAATCTTTTTAAAAGGTGAGATACCCAGCCCCATCAATCCGCCTTCCGGCTGTTACTTTCGCACCCGCTGTCCTCAAGTATTTAAAAGATGTGAGGAAGAGGAGCCGCCTCTACTCGATCTGGGAGGGGGGCACCTTTGCGCCTGCCATCTATATGACGGTAATTAAACCGTTTTCGGTAATTCACGGAAGGATATAAATTTATGCAGCAGCATCCATGGTTTTCCGATGGGAAAACCGGTTTGATACAGGTGGGCCGGCCGTTTGTCAAGATGCATGGTCTGCGCAACGATTTTGTCATTGTGGATGGGCGCGAGACGCCCTACACGCCTTGTGTGGAAGAGATTATCCATTTAAGCGACCGGCACGAAGGCATTGGTGCTGATGAGCTGCTCATGGTCGAGCCACCCAAGTCCGGTAATGCATACGCCTTTTTACGGATCATCAACCCGGATGGATGCGAAGTGGAAGCCTGCGGCAATGCCAGCCGCTGTGTGGGCTGGCTCCTGTTGCAGGAGAGTGGCCACAAAGAAATAACTATTGAAACCCTCGGGGGACAGCTCAAATGCCGCAATGCCGGAGATAAATTGGTGGCCGTGGAAATTGGTCGACTGCGGACCGGCTGGCGGGAGATCCCCCTCTCCCGGGAGATGGACACGCTTCACCTGGGGATCGAGTCCGGGCCGCTGCAAGACCCGGTGGGGATGAATATCGGCAACCCCCACGCGGTTTTTTTTGTAGCCGATCTGGCCGCCGTTGATCTGACCCGGTATGGCCCACAATTGCAAAAAAATCTTCTTTTTCCGCAAGAGGCCAACATTGGTGCGGCCCAGCTTATCGACCCGAAGACGCTCAAACTTTCCGTCTGGGAGCGGCCGGGAGTTTTGACCACCGCCTGCGGCACCGGGGCCTGCGTGGCTGTGGCTGCGGCCCACAGGCGCGGCCTGACTACCGAAAAATGTATGACCGTCATCATGCCGGCCGGGTCGGTGGAGATCGAGTTGAAAGAGTCTGGCACGGTGGTAATGACCGGTCCGGTAGAGACCTGTTATGCAGGGTATCTTCCGGTGACCGGATGATTCGGTGTTTCAATAAAAAGAACTAGTGAGGACATATGGGGTATGAAAAACATATCGATTGATCTGGACAGGCCCCAGATCCGCCTGTTGACCATGGAAAAAATCGAACGGATCCATCAGGCCAGTCTGAAGGTGCTCAGCCAAACCGGCGTCAAGATTCTTCTGCCTGAAGCGGTGGAGCTGATGGCAGACGCAGGCTGCAATGTTGTCGACGCAGATCTTGTCAAGATTCCCAGCCGTCTGGTTGAAGAGTGTCTGGATGCGGCCCCCAGCAGTATTACCGTCTATGACCGCACCGGCCATCAGGCCATGCAGCTTGAAGGCCAGAATATTCATTTCGGCACCGGACCGACCATCCAGTATGTGATCGACGTGGAGACAGGCCAGCGCCGCGATACCACCATGGAGGATATCGCCAAGGCGGCCCGGATCGTCGATTACCTACCCAATCTTGATTACGCCATGACCATGGGCATGAGCGTCGGAATTGGTCTTCACTCTTATGGTCTAAATCCGGTGGTGACCGACCGGTTCGATTTTGCTGCCATGCTTCTTAACACCACCAAGCCGCTGATGTTCTCCAACTGGAGCGTCGAGGGTCTATCCGATTGCTACGAAATGGCCGTGGCCGTGCGCGGAGGAAGCGAGAGCAACTTCCGCAAGAGTCCGTTCATTATGGTTTACTGCGAACCGACCACCCCTTTGATCCACGACAGGGATCCTTTGGAACTGGCCCTGTTTTGTGCTGAAAAATCCATCCCGCTTCTGAACGTCTCGGGTCCGGTGATCGGCGGCACCACGCCGGTAACTCTGGCCGCCTGCCTTGTGCTGTCAAATGCCGAGCTGCTCAGCGGCCTGGTGATAGCTCAACTGAAAAATAAAGGAGCACCGGTTATCTATGGTGGCGGAGCCTCTCCTCTGGACATGCGGACCAGCGTCAACCTGTACGGGGGGCCGCAATTCTGCCTGGACCACATCGCCCTCAAGGAATTGGCCAATTTCTACAATCTGCCCGACTTTAACACGGGCGGCTGCACCGACTCCAAAACACTCGATCAACACGCGGCCATCGACTACACCATGTCCCTCGTTCAGTCCGTCTTGGTGGGCAGCAACTTAATCCATGACATTGGTTACATGGAGTCGGGCTACACCGCCTGTTGGGAAGGCATCGTCATGGCCGATGAGATCATCGACTACCTCAAGAATTTTCTTAAAGGCATACCGGTCGATAAAGAAAGTCTGGCCTTGGACCTTATCCATAAGCAGGGCCCCGGCGGCAGCTTTGTGGCCGAAAAACACACCTTCGATCACTTCCGATCCGTCTGGTACCCCAAGCTGATGGACCGCAATAGCCATGCCAATTGGACCAAGGCCGGATCAAAGGACCTGAAAGCGAAATTAACTGAAAAGGTGCAGGATATTTTAGCCAATCACAGGCCAGAACCTCTGGATGAGCAAATCGTCCGCATTGTGGAGAGGATTCTCGAACGAGTCAAGCAGAGGCATCCGGTGAAAGAACGAGCAGCCGGGCCGGTCTGATTGTAAGTCGGCTATTCTCTGCTTTTTACGAAACTTAAACTGGTCGCTTGAATCGATTTTATTTGGTTCGGGCGATCGCTTTAAAGATGCGAGTTAACGAGATGAATTCAATAGAGAGAATGGATGCCGCTATCAACCTGAAACCGGTTGACCGGGTCCCCAATGCCCCATTTTATGAAGCCCCCATCTGCACCTATTTCGGCTCCACTTTCAGAGCTGCCCTGCTTGAGGATCAGGCCATGGCAGACGCCCATATGGCTGCTTTGGACGAGTTCAAGTTCGACTGGGTTATGATAGGTATGGGGCTGATCGGCGGGATAATCCCCGAGGCTTTGGGCTGCAAGGTCAGCTTCCCCGAAGATGTATTCCCGGTGATCGAGGAAACCACCATTCAATCGATGGAGGACGTCGACCGCATCGCCAAATCAGATGTGTTTACGAACAGTATGGAGCGGTTTTTAAAGGGCGTAACCATCCTTAAAAAGGAGCTGAAAGGAGAGGTTCCCATTGCTTGCGAATACATATCCCCTTTTACCATCGCTACCCGGCTGAGGGGCACCAACGAAATCATGGCCGACATGTACGAGAACCCGGAGTTGCTCCGAGCTCTTCAGGAAGCTTTGGTACCGCTGGACATCGAGATTGGAAGGGCCCTGATCGACGCTGGTGTGGAGTATATCTTCTACGGGGCCGACATGGAGTGCCCGTTACTCATATCACCCAGCCATTACCGGGAATTCGTCCATGAGCCTACCAGCAAGGTGGTTAATGAGCTGTCCCGGCTGGGCGCGAGGGTCCTGCCGCACATGTGCGGTGCCATCGTCAAGACCGGCATCGTAGATATGTTGCTAGAGATGGACATCCACGGCATCATGCCGGGCAATCTCACCCAGGAAACGGTGTTGGATTTGCGGGAGCTGAAGGAAAAGGTTGGGGACCGGATCTGCATTTTTGACAACATCAATCCCAACGGACCCCTGCTGATCGGAAAACCGGAGGAGGTGGCTAAGGAAACTCTTATCCATCTGGAAAATGCCAGTGGCATGTCCGGCTACATCTTCTCTACATCCGGAACCACATCTCCCGTTAATCCCAGAGAGAATTTCGAGGCCATGAACCGTGAAGTGTTGAATTTTCAGTGGTCTTAAACAGATAACGGTAGCAGATCTCATCAATTGTAAAGGCTGAACAATACATAAGGATGTGTACTATGTCAGCAAGTCATTTCAATGCCCAGGTTCGACCAAAGTTGCAGCTTCTTAGCCAGGATCAGATAAAACAGATCCATCTTGCGTCACTTGAGATCCTGGAAAGGACCGGCGTTCGGGTTATGCTGCCGGAAGCGCTTGATCTTCTGGAAAAAGCAGGTGCATGGGTTCTTTCTGAAAACATGGTAAAAATACCCTCTCACCTTGTGGAGGAAGCGCTTCGATCCGCTCCTTCACGGATAACCATCTATGATCGAAACGGCAGTCCCGCAATGAATTTTGAAGGCTTCAATACTCACTTCGGCCCGGGTACAGATACCACATTCGTCATGGATATAGAAACCGGTGAGAGGCGCCCGACAAATGGTCAGGACGTTGCCCGCGTGGCCCGATTGTGTGACGCACTGCCCAATATCGATTTTGTTGCTTCAATGGGCGGGGTCTCGCCGGAAGCGTGCGATCCGAAGCGTTCAGATCGCCACAATTTTGCGCTCATGTTAAGCAACACAACAAAGCCGATTCTTTTCACTGCATGGAGTCTGGAAGGGCTCAAGGATATTCACCGCATGGCCTCAGTCGTATGTGGCGGTGACAGAGTATTTGAACAAAAGCCCTTTTTGATCCATTATGCCGAACCGATCACGCCGTTGCAGCATGCCACCGAATCGATGCAAAAATTGTTGTTCTGCGCTGACAAACGGATTCCGTGTGCGTATGTCAGCGCTCCGATCATGGGCGCAACATCGCCTGTAACCATAGCCGGGACCGTTGCCCTTCAAAACGCTGAATTCCTCAGCGGTCTCGTCATTTCCCAGCTCAAGCGCAAGGGAACCCCGATCCTGTATGGCGGTGGAGGCACCCCCATGGACATGAAAACCTCGGTTAATATTTACGGTGGCCCCGAAGCTTTTTTGGTTCATGTGACCAACAAAGAGATGGCCACATATTACGGTCTGCCGGACTTTAACACCGGCGGATGTTCTGACGCCAAGGTTCTTGACCAGCAGGCCGGAGCAGAAGTTTCTCTGTCGCTGATACAGGCCGGCATTGTAGGCAGCAGCATGGTCCACGATGTGGGATATCTCGAATCCGGCCTTACCGCATCTTGTGAAATGATTATCCTTTCAGATGAATTGATCGACATGATCAAGCATATCCTGAGGGGGGTAACCGTGGATGCTGAGAGCCTTGCAACGGAAGTGATCAACAAAGTCGGCCCGGGGGGGAACTATCTTCAGGAAAAACACACCGTGGAACATTTCAGAAACGTCTGGTACCCAAAGCTGTTCGACCGTGCCAATCACAAAAGGTGGACCGAAGGCGGAGGAAAAGACCTGTGGAAGGTTCTGAACGAACGCGTCAAAACGATTTTAAGAGAGCACAAACCGGAACCTTTGGCTGAAAATCTGAGGGAAGCCATCGAGGGTTTACTCGGATCGAAGATTAACATCGAATAGTTCAGGACCCGTTACTCTGCTCGGCCTGATCATTTTGCAGAACACCGAAATTCGGGTGCCACTGGTACTGGCCCAGCTTGCCTCTGTGGGTGCGCACGTGATTTAGACCTATCCAGATCAAATCAACACAGACGGTTACAGCGATGACGCACCGGGAGCGGTGGAACTGCCTCGCAAGCTGATGGCAGCTTAAAGGCCGCATTTTCTCAGGAATAAATTTTGTGAATTTTATGGTAAAAAAAATTGCCGAGACGGATAACTCGTTGGGAAAAATAAATCCGAATTTCCGGACAAGTTACAGAACAATAATCCTAAAACATGTTTGGTTCCGGTTCAGCCGATGTAGCCTAAGCTACTATGGTGAAGTTGGTCTTATCCGGACTAGGGGATAAACACAATGAACAGAGCGATCATCAACTTCGAGCAAAAAACCCTGGATACCATTCACAAGTATTCACTGGAACTGCTGCGGGATACCGGCATCAAATTCCCCAGCGAAAAGGCTCTGGGGATATTCAAAAAACATGGCTTTCGCACAGGTGGCGACATGGTTTTTTTAGATGAAAAAGATATTCAGAAAACCATGGAGACAGTTCCGTCGGCGTTTACAATAAAGGCCAGAAATCCGGAAAAGAGTATCCGAATCGGAGACAACAATTACGTCATGGCTCCTGGATATGGCCCTTCGTTCATTATCGAGCCTTCCGGAGAGAAGCGGGACGCTACAATGGCAGATGTTCAAAAGTTCTGCAAGCTGGTTCAGACTTCAAAACATCTGGACTTCAACAGCTCTATGGTGGTGCAGCCCAACGATGTGCCCCCGGGAACGGCTCATCTGGACATCCTGCTGGCAACCATGCTTTTGACCGACAAACCCATCATGGGAAGTTCAGTTTCTGAAGCGGCTGCCAAGGATTCCCTGAAGCTGGCGGAGATAATCTGGGAAAATACGAACGAGCCGGTGATGATCTCTCTGGTCGACTCCCTGTCGCCATTGCAGTACGCTAGTGAAATGATCGAATCCATAATGGTATTTGCCGAAGTCGGACAGCCGTTGATCATCCACTCCGCCTGCATCCTGGGCTCCACCGGCCCCATCACAATTGCCGGGTCATTGGTAATCTCCAATGCCACCACCCTGGCGGGTATCTGCCTGGCGCAGCTTGTCCGTCCGGGAACTCCAGTGGTTTACGGCCTTGGCGGAACGCCCATGGAAATGCGTACCGGGGGTTACATCAACGCCTCGCCCGAGGACGCCAAACACACGGCCATCGTGGGAGCTCTGGGGCGGTACTACAACATGCCCTGCCGAAGCCAGGGCGCATTGACGGAGTCCTTTTGCCTCGACTACCAAGCGGGGATGGAATCGGCTGTGATGCTGACCGCGGCGGCGCTGAGCGGCGTTCATGTAAGCCTTCACACCTGCGGCACATACGGCTCCATGCTTGCCATGAGCTATGAGAAGTTCATCGCCGACGAAGACCTCTGCGGGGCCATGAAAAAGCTGATAAAGCCGGTCGAGTTTACGGATGACGCCTTTGCGATGGACCTGATCAAAGAGTTGAGCACTTCCGGTAATTATCTGATGCAGATGCATACCATGGGGCGTTGCCGGGACGAGTTTTTCATTCCCGACCTGAGTATCCGGACGATTCACAACAAATGGCTTGAAATGGAACCGCGAAACCTTACTCAAAGAGCGGGAAATCTTCTTAAAAAGCGGCTCACCGAATACGAAAAACCAGATATTGATCTGGATATCGAAAAGCGACTGGTTCAATATGTAAACAAAAGAAAAGAGGTTTAACTAAGGATCCGCGAAAAAATAACTTCACATTTTAGCATCTTAGCTTCAGCCCATTTTTGACCGATGCCGCACTCGCAAAATCCTTGAAATCGTTCGCTATTTCTGTGGTTTTACTCTCTCGGATCAGCCAAACCTGAACCAAATCTAAGCGCCAATTCTGCGAAGTTATTTTTCTGCGGACCCTTAGTCGGCAAGGACGAATTCTGCACCAATTACATTGCCGCCTACCGGGCACAAAAATTGGAGATGAATTAATCCACAGTGGATCACCATTGACTGATATTTACTAATGAGGTCGTTATTATTTAGACACGCTCTGTTGGAAACGGTACAAAATAGAAGGTTCAAGGGTATTTGATGTCTAAACAATTATAGCCTCATTAGTAATGGACAAAATTACAATTTTATGGTTGAATCATAATTATTAGCTCAAATTGCGCGCCCCAACCTGTTGGAGTGTCCCATCCGGCCACGGAAAGGGGCGGTCATCATAAAACCAAAGGCGCGAAACTTGAGCCATATAAAGCGAAATGAAGTTGAAAGGATCCGACGGAATGAAATCCCCGGAAATCAAAACCGCTCTTCCCGGTCCGCGTGCCCGGAAACTGATTAAGATGGATAAAAGGGTTGTCTCGCCTTCATACACCCGCAGTTATCCGCTTGTGGTAGAAAAAGCCCGGGGCCTTTGGCTGGAAGATGTAGACGGCAATAGATTCCTCGATTTTACAGCAGGCATAGCGGTCTGTGCCACCGGTCATTGCCACCCCCGGGTGGTTAGAGCCATTAAAAAACAAGCGGATCTTCTGCTGCATATGTCAGGAACCGACTTTTACTATACGCCTCAAATTTTGTTAGCAGAGAGGCTTGCGTCCCTTACACCCGGCCGGGGGGGGAAAAAAGTCTACTTCGGAAATTCGGGGGCAGAGGCAGTGGAAGCAGCCTTTAAGCTGGCGCGCTGGCACACCCGGCGGGAATTAAATATTGCTTTCTACGGGGCATTTCATGGAAGAACCATGGGGGCACTTTCTCTCACCGCAAGTAAAACGGTTCAGAAAAAGCACTATAATCCACTGGTACCTGGAATCACACATATCCCCTATGCCTACTGTTACCGGTGTCCCTATAATCTCTGTTATCCCTCGTGCGGGCTGGCGTGCGTCCATTGGGTGGAGGACACGCTTTTCCGAACAACCTTGCCGCCGGAAGAGGTCGCAGCCATCATCGTAGAACCGATTCAGGGAGAGGGCGGTTATATCGTGCCGCCTCCCGAGTTTCACATTGCACTCCACAAGATAGCAAAAAAATATGATATCCTCTATGTGGTCGATGAAGTCCAATCCGGTATGGGACGAACCGGAAAGATGTTTGCAATGGAACATTTTGGTGTGGTTCCCGATATCATGGCGTTGGCAAAGGGAATTGCATCCGGGATGCCTTTGGGTGCATTGGTGGCACGTGGAGAGATTATGGATTGGGAAGCAGGATCCCATGCGTCCACATTCGGTGGCAATCCGGTTTCTTGTCGGGCGGCCCTGGCGACCATCGATCTATTAATTGAATCCTTGATGGCGAATGCTGCACTTCAAGGCGACTACCTGATGAACGAATTGCGGAAACTACAGCAATCGCATGAATGTATGGGGGATGTTCGTGGAAAGGGCTTGATGGTGGGCGTGGAATTGGTTAAAGACCGTGAAACCAAGGTGCCTGCAAAGGAATGCCGTGATAAAATTATCAACGCGGCATTTCGTAAAGGTTTGCTCCTTTTGGGTTGTGGGGAAAACAATATTCGGTTTTGTCCGGCACTTACGGTAAGCAGGGCCGAAATCAATACCTGCTTAACTATTTTTGATGATGTTGTCAGGGAAACGGCCTGTTGTTGAGAGATGTACCAGAGGAGGTTTTTTAGAAAATGGAATCCATTTTGAGAAAATTAGATCTCCAGGGAGAAGAATCCGGAGCCGGCATCGGTTCCTGGATAGCATGTGAAGGTCCCGTGCTTGCGTCTGTTTCTCCTGTCAACGGCAAACGTATTGGAAAGATCCGTTGCGCCGGTCTTAACGACTATGAAGTTGTGATAAACAGCGCCACGGAGGCCTTTGTTGATTGGCAAAGAGTCCCTGCCCCCAAAAGGGGAGATATCGTCCGTCAAATTGGTATGGCGCTGCGCCGGTACAAACAGGAGTTGGGTGCCCTGATCAGCCTGGAGGTGGGAAAGATTCGGGCCGAAGGCGAGGGTGAGGTTCAGGAGATGATCGATATTGCGGACTTTGCCGTTGGTCAATCCAGAATGCTCTATGGGTTGTCGATGCACAGCGAACGCCCTGAACATCGTATGTATGAACAATGGCATCCCCTAGGGCCGGTGGGGGTGATCACGGCATTTAATTTTCCGGTTGCGGTTTGGTCGTGGAATGCGCTGATTTCACTCATTGCCGGAAATACGGTGGTATGGAAACCTTCTTCAAAGGCGCCTCTTTCTGCCATTGCCACCATGAAAATCGTCTGGAAGGTGTTAATGGAAAATAATCTTCCAAATGGGATTTTAAATCTGGTGATCGGCGAACGGAATGATGTGGGCGAAGCTTTGGTTAACGATTCACGCGTTCCCCTTATTTCAGCCACCGGCAGCACCGTCATGGGAAAACATGTGGCAAAAGCGGTGGCAAAGCGTCTGGGAAAAACCATTTTAGAACTCGGGGGGAACAATGCGATTATCGTTACACCAAATGCAGATCTGGAGATAGCGACCCGGGCGATCGTTTTTGGAGCAGTGGGCACCGCAGGTCAAAGATGTACCACCACACGCCGGGTGATCGTACATCAAGATGTTTACAGCGATTTAACCGATGCCTTGATTAACGCGTACCAACAGGTTGAAATCGGAAACCCCCTGAAAGAGGGTGTTTTGATGGGGCCGCTGATCGATCGGGGAGCAGCAGATGCCATGCAGACAGCCCTTAAAAAAGCAAAGGAACAAGGGGGACGTATCCTTTATGGCGGTGAAGTACTAACGGGTGGAGCGTTTGACAGAGGAACCTACGTTACACCGTGCATTTGCGAGATTAGCGCCGACGCTTCAATTGTTTCTGAAGAAACCTTTGCCCCTATCCTTTATATGATTTGTTACAAGACCCTTGATGAAGCCATTTTTTACCACAATGCGGTTCCACAGGGACTATCTTCGGCCATATTTACCAATAATCTCAGGGAGGCAGAAATTTTTTTGAGCCACCTGGGGAGTGATTGCGGGATAGCCAATGTGAATATTGGTACATCAGGGGCTGAAATCGGCGGCGCTTTCGGAGGTGAAAAGGATACGGGTGGTGGCCGGGAATCCGGATCTGATGCATGGAAAGCGTATATGCGCCGTCAGACATGCACCATCAACTGGTCCCATGAACTTCCATTGGCACAGGGCATCCAATTTGGGACAAAATAGCGACCGCATCTTAAATCCGGGCGCCTCAAATACAGGTTTTAATGTCCGATAACAAAATGAAATTTTTCTGGCGGGCGGGTGTGGCCTTCGCACTAGTGTTTACGGTGCTTTTATCGATTCGTATCAACCTGTTCGGGAAATTGCTCCCCACCCCTCAAACTGCCTCTTTTTCATCCGTTATCTCCCTCTCGGAGCGGGACACCTGGATGAACATTTCCCATAAGGACCGAAAAATAGGATATTCCCATTCGACGATTTCACAAACATCCAAAGGATATCGTCTTACGGAAATCCTCTATATGCGCCTCAATACCATGGGGATGGTACAGGACTTGAATCTCAAAACGAAGGCAGATCTTCATCCGGATTTATCCATTTCTTCTTTTGATTTTGAAATCAGCTCAGGCCGGTTCGAGTTTGCGGTAACAGGAACCTTTTTTCAGAATATACTTTCCATACAAACCCAAAGTTCAGGGTCCAGCCGGAAATACGATATCAAGGTCAAAGAAAAACCATACCTTGCGGCCGGAATAGCTGATGCGCTTATCGCTGAAGGTCTTAGCCCCGGAGAAACACGAACTTTTAATGTTTTTGATCCGGCAACAATGGGACAGGCGCCCGTGGTTGTCCGGGTCGCCGGTAAAGAGGATGTCCTGAACATGGGGAGGAAGAAGGCTTCAACCAAGGTGCTGCTGACCTTTAAAGGGACAACGCAAAAGGCCTGGATATCAGAAGATGGAGAGATCCTGAAAGAAGAAGGTCTTTTGGGAATTCGTCTTGACAAAACAAGCCGACACGATGCGCTCTTCGGCCTTCCGATAAAAGCGAGCCAGGACTTGACAGAGGTGGTTTCCGTTCCATCCAATGTCATCATTGAGCATCCGGAAGATCTTAAACATTTGAAAGTTAAAATAGAGGGCATTTCATTCGACCGTTTGGATCTTGACGGCGGAAGACAGCGTTTAGAGGGCCAAGTCTTGACCATTGAAAAAGAGGGTTTGGCGGATTTGAAAGTCGAACTTACATCTTCAGAGCGCACAGAGACCTCCAAAAATATTGAAAACAGATTTTTACAGCCTACCCTTTTTATTCAGTCTGATCATGAAAAAATCCGAGGCCTGGCCAAAAAAATTGTATCCGAAGCTGACTTACCGTTAGAAAAGGCAAAAAAAATTCTTTTTTGGGTATATAAAAATATTGAAAAACGTCCGGTCCTTTCTGTTCCGGATGCTTTATCAACACTTGAAAACCGGATAGGGGACTGCAATGAACATGCCATACTTTTGGCTGCGCTATCTCGGGCGGCAGGCATACCTGCCAGAATAGAGGCCGGGTTGGTCTATTTAAACGGCCGGTTTTATTACCATGCATGGAATCTTTTGTATGTCGGCAAGTGGGTAACAGCCGATTCACTCTTTGGCCAAATTCCGGCCGACATCACCCATATCCGGTTTTCAGGTGGGATTTCGGAAAATCAACTCGATTTGATCGGCGTTGTCGGAAAAGTGAAGTTGACCGTTATTGAGCCAAAACCGGACAGGCCGGGAATAAAAAAAAATCTCGTCCCAATGCGATCTTCAGAATCTACGGGATAAACAAATAATTAGGTATATAGGATGATTGAACTACAGCACCTCTCAAAAAATTTTTCAAAAACCGTTGCGGTTAATGACCTGACCCTCAATATTCAGACAGGTGAAATATTCGGGTTTATCGGTCCCAATGGCGCAGGAAAAACCACAACGATCAAGATGATGGGGGGGATTATAGAACCGAGCTCGGGCGTGATTTTGATCTGTGGTGTCAATATGAAAACAGAACCTGAAAGGGCAAAAAGCAAAATCGGCTTTATACCGGACCAACCTTATCTTTACGAAAAGCTCACTGGTATGGAGTTTTTAAATTTCATCGCAGATCTTTATGAAATGAATAATGAGGCCTTTATTCAAAAGGCCCAAGACAAGTTGGATATGTTCTCCCTCAGCGATTGGTCGAACGAACTGATTGAAGCGTATTCCCATGGAATGAAACAGCGCCTGATCATGGCAGCAGCCCTTTTACACGATCCGGAAGTGATCATCGTCGATGAACCGATGGTCGGACTTGATCCCGCGGCTATAAAGCTGGTGAAGGAACTCTTTAGGAATCTAGCATCCGAGGGGGTCACAATCTTTATGTCCACCCACAGCCTGAACGTTGCTGAAGATGTGTGTGACCGTATCGGCATCATTAACAAGGGAAGCCTTATCGTTACCGGAACCATTGAAGATTTAAGGCAGCATGCCGATGTGATGGATGCCGGCCTTGAGCAGGTGTTCATGAGGTTGACGCAGGAAAATGGAAGAGCTTAAAATAGAAAAATGAATGATGTTATCACTTTATTGAAACCCAGGGTCTGGTCTTTTCGCAGCCGGA
The DNA here is from genome assembly GCA_011049715.1 of Desulfobacterales bacterium. GTDB lineage: Bacteria > Desulfobacterota > Desulfobacteria > Desulfobacterales > UBA2156 > UBA2156. The sequence goes on along the minus strand of DRHF01000086.1, from coordinate 21,598 downwards.
TATTTTCTAAAAGAGAAAAAGCCAAGGTTTTAAAGCATGTTTTTTTGGGAGGAATCGGCGCACTTTTCTGGGGTGGTATTTTTGTCATCTCTTTGCGAGTTCTTAAATATTTTAAAGGGATAGAAGAAATCGGTGATTTGATTGGGTTTAAACTGCTTTCCATGATGCTTATTATTGTTTTTTCACTTCTCATTTTCAGTAGTATCCTCACCACACTCTCGAAATTGTATCTGAGTAAGGATCTACCCCTGGTCCATTCTCTACCGGTGTCAGGTTACAAAATTTTTATCGCCCGATGGATCGAGAGCACCATCGACAGCTCCTGGATGGTTATGTTATACACTTTTCCTGTTTTTATTTCATACGGCATTGTCTATCAAAGCGGGTTATTTTATTATATCAATATGGTCTTGACCCTTTTTCCACTGGCCATGATCGCCTCGGGGATCAGCGCCCTTTTGATCATGCTTGCGGTTATGATTCTTCCTGCCAGCCGAATTCGGGGCTTATTTATCTTTCTTGGCCTATCTTTTTTTATAATCGTTTATATTGCAGTTCGCTTATTGAGGCCGGAGCGTTTGGTAGATCCCGAGGCTTTTGTAACTATCCTGGTTTATCTCAAGGCCTTAAAAGCGCCGGCATTACCGTATCTTCCCAGTACATGGGCGTTTGATAGTATGAGGGCCATGCTTTCGGATTCTTTTGCAGATGTACTCTTTCATAATGGTCTTGCCTGGAGCGGTGCAATTACCGTGATTTTTGCTCTTATCCTGATGGCCGATCGTATTTATTTCCGCGGTCTTTCGAGGGTTCAAACCGCACAGGGAAGACTTTTTAAGCTGCGGATTTTGGATCACCTTCCTTTGGGGTCTTATTTATCCGGCCCGGTTAGGGCCTTTGCAGTAAAGGAAATCAAAACTTTTTTTAGGGATTCGACGCAGTGGTCCCAGATTTTTCTGATAGGAGCGCTTGTTCTTATATATGTATATAATTTCAGGGTCCTTCCCCTTGAAAAGTCTCCGATCAAAACCGTTTACCTTCAGAATCTTTTATCATTTCTGAACATGGGCCTGGTTTCTTTTGTCCTTATCGCAGTCACTGCCCGTTTTGCCTATCCGGGGGTTAGTATTGAAAGGGAGGCATTCTGGCTGGTGCGATCGGCACCGATAAAACTGAAAACATATCTCAAGGTCAAGTTTTTTATCTATTTTTTTCCATTGCTGGTTCTCTCGGAAATCCTGATCATCGGGACCAATATACTCCTTAAGGTCTCGCCTTTCATGATGATGCTCTCTGTCGTCACGCTTTTCTTTATAGTCCCTGGAGTGGTTTCCATGGGGGTCGGTCTTGGCGCCGCATACCCGGATTTTAAATCCGAAAATCCGAGCCAGGCCGTCACCGGTTTTGGTGGGCTTGTCTTTATGATGCTCAGCGCGGTGTTCATCGCTGCCGTTATTCTCCTTGAGGCAGGCCCGGTTTACAATCTGTTTATGGCAGATATCCATGGACGTGCCCTCTCCCTTCTGGAGCGGGTCTGGATTATCGGATCGTTCACTGTGGCTTTTATCCTGAGCATGTTGGCGGTAATAATTCCGATGAAATTTGGGGAGAGAAGATTGTCCTCGCACTTGATTTAGATAAATAGATGAACTAGGGGGTTACAAGTGATGAAGAAAGGAAGGTTTTATGAAGATATTGAATAATCTTCACGGGTTTATCTGGGAATCCATGACTGAGAATAATGCCAATACCTACCTGATTGATGGCAAAACACCTGTTCTTATCGATCCCGGGCATGTCCATCTTTTTCAGCACGTTCAGCAGGGACTCGAGGGATTGGGAAGGGATCTTGGCGATATTGGCGTGATCATCTGTACCCATGCCCACCCGGACCATATCGAAGGTGTCCAGGTGTTTGAGGAAACCGCATTCCAATTTGCCATGCATGAGAAGGATTGGGAACTGGTTAAATCCATGGAAAATCTAATCTGTGGCGCTTCCCGGATCGATGTGGATAAATTCAAGCCCGATTTTTTTATCAAAGAGGGTGATTTTTCCATAAACGGCCTGAATTTGAAGGTCTTTCATACACCGGGCCATTCTCCGGGTTCGGTCTCGCTCTATTGGCCGGACAAAAAGGTTCTGTTTACCGGTGATCTCATCTTTAAAGACGGCGTCGGGCGCACCGACCTTCCGGGTGGAGACGGCTCACTGCTCAAAGAGAGTATTAAAAGGCTGAAAGGGCTGGAAATCGAGTGGTTGTTACCGGGTCACGGTGACATGGTTTCCGGTGCAAAAGAGGTGCGGGCCAATTTTGATCATTTGGAGCAGTTCTATTTTTCATATGTTTGATGATTTCGCGAAAAGTTTATTCCCCCACGCCGAAGGGGAGTCTTGGTAAGATGTAAGGTGTGAAACTTGAGTTTTAAGTTTCCACCGAATCGGCCAGCCTCGATTTTTCTAGGGTGAAAAGCCGGTCAAATTTGTCTCTCATCTGTTGGATTTCTTTTATCCCCGCTTCATCATTTTCAAGGTTAGGAGCAACAGCCTCGCCTGAAATAAAATACTTTTCAGCCAGATGCTGTTTTATTTTTGCTGTCCTCGCTTGAGTGATCTGATAAACAGCCTCTTTGTACTCTTTGGTTATGGATTCAAGCGGTGTAACATCTGATCTGCAAAGATCAGGCAGCATGGTGAGAAGCGGTCTGTTATCCTGATCCAGGTCAAGCCTGGCCACGATTTCTCTTTTTATAATGTCTTCCGACTTCAACCCGAAAGTTTGTTGCAAGGCGCTCAATTCGAGCTTCAGGTTTTCTACCCTCAATTTTTGGTCCTGATACTGCTGTATCAGACCCTTTATTCTCTTGGCGAATTCATAGAAATGTTGTTCCTGTTTTTCCTGTTCGCTGAACGAAAGATGCCTTGTTTTTTCCATTACAAGGTCTAATGTGCTTTTGATTTCCGCCATATATAACCTCTGAAATATTCGAGTAAGTTTGGATTGCCGTGTCTTCGCTATCTTCGTTTTTTTTAACATATGAAGGGTTTTCTTTACAACATGAAACTGTAATGGTATCTGGGTTGGGTCAGTGAAGGGATGTTCCATATCGATTTTAAGGATGAAAACCATGGTTGATCAAAAAAAAGTGGCGATCCTATGTCCGAATTGCCGGAAATTGATAGGCAAAGATGAGTCCCGTTGCCCATACTGCGGCATCGCCCGTCCGGGATCACGGCTGAAGAACAATGTTTGGACCCGGGGATTTAACGATCCGAACCAGATCATCAAAACAATCCTCTATTTAAACATCGGCTTTTATGTTATTTCCCTTTTGTTCAATCCGATGCTGCCCCGCTTTACGTTTAACCCCATGGCGTTTTTATCCCCTGAAAATAAAAGTCTTTTACTGTTGGGTGCAACCGGGACCATCCCGATTGATGCTTTGAACAGGTGGTGGACCCTTATATCGGCCAACTATCTTCACGGCAACATATTACATATTTTCTTCAATATGTTTGCCTTCAAACAGATTGCGCCTCTGGTGGTTCAGGAATATGGTGTTTATCGAATGTTTGTGATTTATACCCTTGGGGGTGCGATCGGCTTTTTTGTTTCTTATCTGGCGGGTGTGGTTTTTACCATCGGCGCTTCAGCCGCATTGACCAGTTTGATCGGTGCAACCCTTTACTTTGGTAAAAGCCGGGGTGGAACATATGGACAGACCATTTACCGTCAGATCGGCGCCTGGACGATCGGTATATTTATCTTTGGTTTTATCGTTCCGGGGATCAATAACTGGGGGCATGGCGGCGGCCTTGCGGCCGGCGTGATCCTCGGGTTTCTCCTTGGATACCACGAGCGGAAACCGGAAAACCTCTTTCACAAAATCCTGGCCGGCGGTTGTATGGTTTTAACGATAACGGTTCTGATGTGGGCGATCGGATCGGCTATCTTTTATCGTTTGGCCGGTTAGTGAACCTGATGTCGAAATTGAAAAATTTGCCGGTTTCATAAAGGTGTTAGGTAGTGCCCAGTCAGAAATGAGCAATTTTTGTCCTGGGCAAGTTGAGCACATCTTATAAAAATCAGAGGCGAAATCCCGCAAATTTTTGCGGGGGCCGTACAAGGGTTTGCGGTGAGGCGTACGTGCTGTACGCCGTAACCGAAAACCCGCGGAGAACGCCGAACAGGGGGAAAAGGGCCATTTATAGATGGACACTAGGTAAACACCCGGGATAGACGCTCCACCCCTTTCAGCAGATCCTCAACCCCATAAAAGGCAAAACTCAGCCGCAGATAATTACGCAGGCCGTGCATACTTGAAAACTTAATACCGGGTTGGAAACCGACCCGGTGTTTTTTGGCCTTTACAAGCATACCTTCAACATCCGTTCCATCCGACAAATAAGACCAAATAAAGTAACCGCCCCCAGGATCCGTGAATGTAAGGGCGGGTATGTGCTTGCGAAGCGCCCCACACATGGCAACCACACGTTCGCGGTAAGTTGTCTTTAAAAAATTCAGATATTCTTCCTGCATCCCAAGCTCGATCACACTGTTCACTATACTTGAAACAAAAGGATTCAGTCCGCCGCCGCTATCGAGGTGACCGCAGACGATAAACGGTTCCAGCAGGGAGGGGTCGGCATGTATCCATCCCAAGCGGAGGCCCGGAGCGAGTATTTTAGAAAAAGAGCCCAATGAAAGAACGCGTTTTGATGTATCGTAGTAGGCCATGGGGGACGGCGGTGTCTCGGTATAAGCCAGCAGCTGATAGACTTCATCGGCAACAATGAAAAAATCGTATTTTTCACTCAGACGAACCAGCTTTTCTCGCCGGGCGCCTGAAAGGGTAAAACCGGCCGGATTGTGGAAGGTGGGTATGGAATATACAAAAATCGGCCTGTGTTTATCCAGCCGCTCTTCCAAAGCCTCCATGATCAATCCGTTTTCATCGATGGGCGTCCCAACGATTTTCAACTTATGATCGGTAAAAATGCGCAAGGCCAGAAAGTATGAAGGCTCCTCAACAATAACCGTATCGCCGGGTTTGGTGTGAAGAGAGCATATTTGATCGAGTGCCTGGGAGATCCCCGCGGTAATTAACAGATGATCCGGATCCACAGCCAGGCTGTACTTCTTGCTCAGAAATTGGGATAATGTTGTCCTGAAATTGGCGCTGCCCTGCTGCATACCGTACTGCAGGATGTTTCGGTCGCCCTGTTTAAAACGATGCTCCGCTGCTTGTGTAATCTGCTCTAAAGGAAGGATGTCTACATGGGGCTGACCGATCGCAAAGTCAATCCAGCCTTCAGGTACACTAATTTGAGCAACCTGAACTTTGGTCATTGTTCCTCCGGCAAGTGCCATTTGTTTCTTTTTTGCGTTTGAAGAGTAGTGGGATGTAGGTCCTGTGTCAACGGGAAAACCCTTTATGGATGATCATCGACAAGATCCGACACGGTTTGGCTAAGAACCTGAGCGCCACTGAAAAGATCGTATTCTTGGGTATTTTCGTTTATATCATGGCTGCGCCCGCCAATGCTCGGTACGAACAGCATGGCAGCTGGAATCCTTTTGACCAAGACCATAGCATCATGTCCAGCCCCGCTGTGTAGACGCATATGGCGTTTTTTCAAATTTTTAGCGGCTGCTTCAAGACGACCAACGAGCATAGGGTCCATTTTCGCAGGTTCAATTGTCACCACTTCAGCGCTCTCTTTCTCTACCCTGTACCTGTCGGCAACCTCAGCAGAAAGCTGATCGAGTTTGTTTTGTAGTTTCCGAAGGGTTTCACTGGATGGATCACGGTATTCGATAAATAGCTCGGCAAAACTGCAGACAACATTTAAAGTGCCCGGTTCAATGCGCGCTTTCCCTAAATTCCAAACCGTATGGGGACTGCCTTCAGATCGGTATAAGGCTTCAAGCCGGGTTGCCATATTATAGAGCGCGGCCGCTGCATCTTTTCGCAGCTTCATTGGGGTCGTGCCGGCATGATCGGCCTGGCCGTAAAATTTTACCCTGCTCCGGCGGATGCCGACAATTTCCGTGACAAGACCAATTGTCCTTTTTTCGTTTTCGAGAACCGGGCCTTGCTCAATGTGCGCTTCGAGATAAGCGATATGTTTAGCTGGATCAAGGGTTGCGATTTCTCTGCCGGCAAATCCGGCATTCTCTAGTGATTCTTGCAGGCTTATCCCATCTGTGTCGTGGATACCGGTAAGATCACTCTTTTCAAGCAACCCGCAATAGAAGTGGCTTCCCAGAAGCGCGTAAAACCGACCTTCTTCATCATTAAAAGATACGACTTCGATCCCGATATTATTATTTCCTCCGGCCTCCATATAGGTCCGGGCAATTTCAAGACTGTAAACCACACCCATGGCACCGTCCAGCCAGCCACCAAAGGGGACCGTATCGGTGTGAGAACCGAGGATAATTCGTTTATGATGGCCTGGGGTTCTCCCTATGACATTTCCAACCCCATCAATGATAGCCTCAAGACCTGCCTCCTCCATCCGATTTCGTAACCAATTCCGCGCTGCTATATCTTCTCCGCTCAATGCGGGTCGGTTAACCCCGGTTTGGTACTCACCGAACCTCGCAAGCATCCGAAGGTCAGAAGATAGGCGCTTTTTGTTTATTGTTAATCTCATGTAGCTTGCCGAAGCGCAGCGAAGCTCCCGACATTCGGGGTGGCGGGGTTCTTCAAAATGAATGATTGTTTTATATTTTCTAGGAGATCATTAACACGTACGGCAAATCAATCCGATGGCTTGGCATTTTCATCTTCATGGGAGCCCATCACGAAAAAACGGCGTTGGCATTCCTAACATGTCCAGATATCTATCGGCATTTCTTCCCAGCTTTGTTCGAAATCTGGTGCACCGATCTCAATCAATTCTATATCTTTTGAGTGTGTAATATCCGTACACTGGCAATATGGGCAGCATATCGGGGCTGGTTTATACATATTTTTTACCTTTTCGCCTATTTCGTTAATGTGTAACCGTGTATTATGAAAAACGAATAGTACCACATAATAGCGGAACAGACAAGCATGATCCTTTTTAGCTAATAAATGGTTAAATTGTTCCCTAACAATTTGCTTCACCAGATTCGGGCCAAAGAGCGGCCCTCCCTGGTGAGCAATTCGTTATCTTCCAAAGGATTATACGCTTTTGAGTTTTTACAAAAGAAAACAATGGCAAAATCAATATATTGTAATCTTTAAATCGATTATTCACAGGACAGTTTGAATTAAAAGAAACGACAATGAGATCTTTAAAAGAAAATTTACATAAACATAGTCCATTAGTATCAAAATACTTTTTGGGGAAAATAATACAACCATTTACTAATGGTGCCTATGCTTGGGTTGATATCTCTCATAAAAAATTTGATCCTTCAAAAATTAATTGCAAATTATTTTTTCAATGTGAGTGGAAAATTAATCAGCTACGACAGTCAATTCCAAAAGGTTCAGACCGTTTTGATCGAATCATTGAAGTTGAGACATTTATGCCGCATGAGCGTTTAATCCGCATCTGGGGCATCGGGGGCGGTGAATACAAAGGTTCTAAAGCCATTTTTGATGCCACAAGGTACGATATTCTTCCAAAAGAAAAAATTGCTCCAAAAGGTGCTGAGGTCGTAGCTTTCGTTGAATTGACAAAACCGGGATTAATTCAGTTTCCTCATCGACTTAAGCATTCTAATGGTTCAGTTGAAAATTTTAGCAATAATTTGAGCCTGTTCAATATCTTAACTTATTGTAATAATTTATTAATATCATACTCTTTCTGGAAAGTAACTCAAAACAACTCTAAAAAACGAAGAAAATAAGAGAATTTAAGAGATTGATAGCATCGATCCACAAAAAGTAACTCAAATTTGTAAGGCCAATATGGCGAAAGCAACTCAAAATCTTAAAATTCGGTTAAACGCTAGAAATATCTATCATTTCAAATGGTTATTTCTAATTTGTCTTGTGGTAGTTTTGCTATATACTCCTGAAATATTGAACACAAATATTGAACAGGAGTATCGGAAAATGCCACATATTCGCACATCCCAGGAGATAGAATTCTTAAAGTGCTTTCGCAGTATCTGCAAGCACACCATCAAAAATATATTAGACCAGAATCGCTCCACTGGTCCGGTCGGTTACGCTACTTTCCTAGTAATGGCCCGCATTCTCAAAGTCAAAGAACGTATCTCATCTGATCGAGGACTCAGCGAGAAACTGGCTAAGATCGATATCTATCGCAAAGCCATCGGTATCAATCAACACGAGATTCCAGCACACAACACGTTTCACACACTCCGTCAGCGTTTGGGGCCGGAAGGGTTTTTTCAGATCCATCAAAGTTTTGTCTTAGAGGCTCACAAAATCGGCCTGCTCACGCCACCAATTCTCGATCTTCCAAAAATGGTGATATACAAAATCATCCTCATTGGTGATTCAATGTTTTTTAAAGCTGTCGCCTCAACAAAAGGCCAAAAAGACATTTACGGAAACTGGTTGTTTACTGACGCCAGTATTGTTTTTGGAAAACCGCATCATAAGCATAAGTACCCAGTTGGACATCGCGCCCATACACTCACAGCCGTTAGCGGTATTCCGATCGTAAGTCTACTCGCCCCTGCTAGCGAAAGCGATCAGAACTATATAATGCCCCTTTTAGAAATGGCTCTCGATAGCTATCCCAGTCTTCCCTTTGCATGCGTGATTCTCGATGCAGGATATGATGCAGAAGATCTCCATCGAGATATCAATACCGAACTGAATCTTTTACCGATCATCATTCGTAAGCCATCTATAAAATGGGGGTCGATGATGAGTAAAACAGGAACACCTCTTTGCCCCTTCGCCTATCCAACCCACCGTCGAGGAATCGAATACAACCATGGGAGAACCAAGTTTGCGTGCTACCGCACTTGCCTCGATGATCCTCAAAAATTACTTTTCCCGTGCAAATATCAGAACTCCAAAAGCCGCTTCGGCTGGATGACTTATACTTACTTCAAAGATGACTATCGGAGAAAAGGACCAGCTGTGCCAGGCTCAAGAATCTATAGACGGTTTAAAAAACTTCGCACCGGCATCGAACATTACTATGGTCTCACCAAGGAAAACCGATATCACATGGAAACAAACAACACTTATATGGGCCATGATAATGTCCTTATTCATGTAATCGAACATGATATCGTCGCAACCTTGGATATCCTTTACGAACATAACAAAACCGGAAAGTGGAGCGATGTCCTCAACATCTAATATTGAACAGACTCAAATTAGAGCGTATAAAACGAATGTTTTGTGCTCTGTTCCTGGTGAGAATGTTTTTGCTCTGTAAAAAATGATTTAGGGCTTTTTTATTGTTGAGTTTCGATTCGGTAGGTTGACTCAGTATTATCAATAATTTTAATCATTCCATGTTTGCGAGTTGTTAACAAATATTTAGTAGATCCGTTATTCCATTTGATGCCTGTTGCGTAATATCCAATGTCGGCCAACTATGTAATCTATTGATGCAACGATGAGAAAACCGGATGAAAGGTACCCCTGGGATACCGGTCCTCAAGTGTGCAATACCATCATGTCGATTAGTTAGTGCCCATCCATAAATGGCCCTTTTTGCCCTGCTCGGCGTTCTCCGCGGGTTTTCGGCTTTGGCGTACAGGAAGTACGCTTCACCGTAAACCCTTGTGCGGCCTTGATCAGGACAAAAATTGCTCATTTCTGAATTGGGCACTCATAGTGACGGTTTAAGATCCGCGGATGGACACTAGTTATCTGATCGACCAACAAAAGGGGCTTGCAGGTGTGCTCAACTCGCTTCATCCTCACCCGACACTTTCGGAAGGGTTTCAGGAGTGCATCCAGATTCTGCAAGGAACATCGATACATAAAGCGTATGTTGTTCCCGAACAAATTCAAATCCGGATCTAGCGGCCGGATTCTCCAATTGGAGACGTTGATGGCACCGCACTATTTTGATACTTCAATGCTTAATCAACTTTTCTCGAGCTCCTACAGATCATCCTGTGAAACACGATACGCCGGATCAGGTTTTTGATAGGGATTTTGTTAGCTCCATCAACCCACTGCTGCGTTCTAGAAAAATTTGAACGTGCGGGAAGGGTATCTCTATGCCGGCATCATCTAAAGCACGTTTGATGCGTTCAGTATATTCCCATTTGAGAGAATACTGCATCAGAGGGTCCTGCGTCCAGAAACGGAGCTGAAGGTTGATGCTGCTGTCCCCAAGCCCCTGGGCAATCACGGAGGGTGCGGGTGTCGCGAGAATTCGTTTATCGCCTTTTATCGTAGCCAGGATTACTTCCCGAGTTGCCTGAATATTTTCCTTATAGGCGATCCCAATCGGTACTTTTACCCGGATGCGGGGGGTTAGCGTGTAATTTCGAATTTGTTCCTGGGAGAGAGTCTTGTTCGGCACGACGATTGTCTCATTATCAAACGATGTCAACACGGTGGTACGCAGTTTCACTTCGGTCACGTACGCATGCAGATTACCGAAGCTGATCCAATCGCCTATCTTAAACGGGCGGTCTATGAGCAGGGTGATCCCTGATATTACATTCGCAACCGTATCCTTGGCGGCAAATGATATGGCCAAGCCGGCGACACCGAGTCCAGCGATCAGTGATGTGATTTTGAAGCCGAGTTGACTGGCGATGGTCAGCATCGCAATGATGCCTACAAAATATCCGGAGAAGCGAACGACAATGTCGCTGGCCTCTTCAGGCACTTTTGACTTGCGCATGGCGGTTGACAATATCCGTTTCGTCAGTTTGAGGATAATCCAGAAAATACATGCCAGAATTACAACAGCTATGAGGTTGGGTACATAAGCAACGAACTTTGTCGTCATCGCGCTTACATCGAGCTTTTGCACAAGTTGGTCAAACATCATAATCCTCCTTTTCTATTCGGAAATCAGTTGATCATACAAAAGTATTTCAATACAGACCCATTAATGGAATTTCACTTATTTTCCAATCTGAACCTGCTGGCTATCAATTCGATCGATGATATATTTCTCCTTTTCGGAAAAGATATCAAATTTGTAAAGATCATCAAGACCGAGGAAAAAGGATCTGACGTTAATCTTGCAGTGCACCTAATTAAATGACGCTAGGCTTAACCGTTGACCTCAAACGCTCCAGTGCTATGAGACAATATTCAAAACAATTCCCAATCCAAGCCCGTAGAGTAGATGTGAAATCGTAGTTGCAACTAAGGGTCTTGTGCCCTTAGGCGCTCTAATTCCAAAGAAGCCCCAACCAAATGCAGGGTAAAGAATGAACCATGGCAGAACTGTTGTTGCCAGTCCCCATATAAGACCAGGAACCAGATGATTTTCCGGCGTAGTCACATTAAAGGCGAGAAAGAAGAAAGGATAGGTCAAAGCCACACAGCCGCCGGTAAGGTAGTGAGTGATCCATCCAGCGGATAATTCATTTTTTAAAGGGCTGGATTTAATTATATCTTTGTGTACAAAATACCCCTCGAAGATACCTAGAGCCCACCGACCGAGGGCCCGATTTCCTCCTCAGCTCCCCCGACTCGTAATTTTTAGCCGCTCCGCAAAGCTTCCGGTGATGTCCATCAATGCGGTACCTGCCAGTCCGCCGACAATTGCCCAGAATAACAATTTCATGAGATTCCCTCCTTATAATAATAATCCAGATACGTAAATGTTATCACATCAATGTTAAAACTTTCAATATGCTAAAAAAAAGGCTTGAATAATCACTTGAACGTAGATTTTCAAAAACTGTGTGGTTCTATTATTGCTTAGCTGTTTTGTTTTATGGCATCAACGGCATTTTGAAAGATGCGGATGCCGAGGATGGGGACGTCGTCCATCCGTTCCCCTCGACGCTTGGCGATCTCTCTTTTTCGGAGCCAGTCGGGATGGTTGGTGGGATGGTTAAAGGCTTCAGGATGGGGCATAAGGCCGAAGATCCGGCCGGTGGGATCACATATGCCGGCAATATCATGTATCGACCCGTTGGGATTATAAGGGAACCGGCCGTTTGCCAAGCTCCCGTCCGACATTGCATACTGGACCGCCACCTGGTTGTTTTGAAACAGACGTTCAGTGATCGAATCGGTCGAATAAAATTTTCCTTCACCGTGTCTGACCGGGAGCTCGATCTGATCCAGTCCTTTTGTAAATATACAAGGGGAGGCGGGGTTGATCTTCAGTCTGATCCAGTCGTTTCTGAAATTTCCGCAGTCATTATATGTTACGGCTACGGATCGTGTCTGATAGTCCCCATCGAACCCCGGCAACAGCCCCATGTTGACCAGTGTCTGAAAGCCGTTGCAGATGCCGAGGACAAGGTTCCCCTTTTCGACAAATTCAATGATACTCTCTCCGAGGATTTTTTTCAGACGGACCGCCTCGATCACACCGGCGCCGTGATCATCTCCCCAGCTGAATCCGCCTCCCAGGACAATGATCTGGAATTGATCGATCGCCACCGTTTGATCCAGAACCGAGTTGATGTGGACCCGATGGGATTTACCGCCTGCAATCGAAACAGAATGGGCGGTTTCATGGTCGCAATTGAGCCCGTATCCGGTAAGGACAAGCACATTTACATCGTTCATATCAATTTTCCAAAGGGCTGCTTCCAGGCCGATTTGAGATCCTGTATCGATACTCGGATAATTGGATTCCCTTCAATTCCCTTTATGATAAAATCGGTCTTTTCGGTCAAAGTTCCAATATGGGCGAAGGGATAGTTTTTAAAAATTTTTTCAAAAGACTCTCTTTTTGCAGGATCGAGGGTCACGATGAACCGACCGGCGGATTCTGAGAACAATACGGAGTCGTCCCGGTTCATGTCATCTTTTGGAACAAGGGACAAATCGATATCCACACCGAGGTTCCCGCCCATGGCGACCATCGCCAAATGTACACCCAGTCCGCCGCGGTAAATGCCGTGTATAGAGGCCGGCAGTTCTTTTTCAACGGCACGGCCAAGGGCATTATAAAGATCTATGAACCGATCGGGATGGACCTTTGGAACGTTTCGGCCCACATAGCCGAAGTGTTCATAGTATTCGGATCCGCCCAGCTCATCGCATGTGATTCCCAAAATATAGACCAGATCGCCCGGAACCTTGCCATCCATTGTCACACATTTTGCAATGTCATTTATCACCCCGATCGTTGAAAACTGCAGGGTTTCAAGGGCTGAAATCTTGTGGGTCTCTCCGTATTGCCCTTTGAGGTGTCCATCGACATACATGCTGTCCTTGCCTGAAAGCAGCGGTATTTCGTACGCCATGCAGATATCCCGGACCGCTTTGCAGGCGCGGACCAGCTGTGCAGCCTTGAATTTTCCGTTGGGGTTATCGGTCGAATCATATTGAATGTTCGGCCAGCAGAAATTATCGACACCACCGATGTGATCCACATTCGCACCAACGGATAGGATCCGACGGACCGCTTCGTCAATGGTGCAGGTAGCCATGTGGTACGCATCGATGGCTGAATAGTTTGGAAGGAGCGCCTGGGCAAACGCGAGGCCTTTCTTTGATTCGAGTACAGGCCGGATAACGCCTGCATCGCTGTTCATATCCCGGTCCGCACCCACAAGCGGCTTGATGACACTGGTCCCCTGGACCTCATGGTCGTACTGCCGGGTAATCCATTCTTTGGAGGAGATATTGGGCCGGGAAAGGAGGTCTGTGAGTATTTTTGCATAGTCGCTGGGTGTTTTGAGCACTGGTTCAAAGAAGCCCCGTCTTTCCGGGGTCATCCACTCCGCCTCAAAAACCCACTGTGGAAAAGCAGAAGTCATAAAATCGATATCGATATAGGCGCAGGTTTTTGCGTTGTATGTGAGATGGAGTTTACCGGAGTCGGTGTATCTGCCGATCACCGTGCTTTCAACCGCATGAGTGGCTGAAAGTTTGAGAAAACGCTCCAGATGTTCCGGTTTAACCGCAACGGTCATCCGCTCCTGGGATTCCGAAACCCAAATCTCCCACTGGTCCAGTCCCTCATATTTTAATGGCACCTTTTCGAGTTGAATCTCACAACCGTTGGCAAAACGCGCCGACTCGCCGACGGACGATGAAAGCCCGCCGCCGCCATTATCGGTGATAAATTGTATGAACCCTTGATCGCGGGCTTCAAGGAGAAAATCGTGCATCTTTTTCTGGGTGTAGGGGTCGCCGATCTGCACATGTCCGGCAGGTGTGCTCGCTGAAAACGTCTCGGATGAAGCGGTAACGCCATGGATGCCGTCTTTGCCGACCCTTCCCCCGCACATGATCACCAGGTCCCCATGCGATATGCTTTTTTTATCAGACGGTTTTCCACAGACCGTTGCCGGCATGATACCGACGGCGGTCACAAAAACCAGACATTTCCCCATGTAGCCGTGATGAAAAAAGACCTGACCAAAGGGGGTAGGAATACCGCTTTTGTTCCCGCCATCCCGCACCCCTTCGATTACACCGTCCAAAAGCCGACGTGGATGAAGACGCGGTTTGAGGTTTCCAGTATAATTCCGCGGTCCCACACAGAAACCGTAACTTCCCATGACCAGTTTAGACCCCAGACCGGTGCCCATCGGGTCCCGATATATGCCCACAATTCCGGTCAGGGCGCCTCCATATGCTTCCATGTTTGAGGGCGAATTGTGGGTTTCGCCGGTGATCACATAATAATGATTATCATCAAAACGTCCGACACCCGCATTGTCCCACAACACAGAGATCACCCATGATTTTTTCTTCTTCAACTCGAGTGTGGGCGCCTCAATGCAGGTTTTAAAAAGATTATCCATCGATTCGGTCTGATTATTTGTCAGATCACGGTAATGGAACAATCCCTGGAATGTGTTGTGATTGCAATGATCGCTTCTCGCCTGTGAAATGTATTCGAGTTCAACGTCAGTCGGATCGGAAAGACCGACCTTGGCACGGGCGGCCTGAACTTCCTTTTTCAAAAAATAGGACCGGATTGTCGGGATATCGTTTGGGTTAAGCGCCAGGTTTCGTTCGACACTGATGTCTTGCAGGGATGCATCGCTATCGATCGGAACAGAGGTGACCGCCGGGTTGTGGTCGAGGATGACTTTGGGAATGATAAAACCAAAACCGGTTTTCGGATCCCAATCCTTTTTTGATAAAATCTTCCATTGCTGGATGATGTCGTTGGCCAACAGTTCACCGGCGATCTTATCCACATGGTCAATACCAGGATCAACGCCGCTTATGCAGTAGCGCTTTGAGGTAAAGACCGCCTCATCTTCAGTAAAAGTTATTCCTAAAGTATCTTCAATCGCTTCGACCGCTGTACTCCCCGGATTATCCCTGACCCCCGGTCGATACCCGACCCAGATGGTCCAGTCAAATTCCAGAGGGAGGGGGTCGAAGGAAGAAATCTGAGTAACCGGGTTGGTAAAGATCTCTTTCTGAACGGTTTCAAGCTGTTCAGCAGAGAGGTTTGCGTCAATGGTGAGCACGTGGATCACGCGCACGCTTTTTAGGCGAATGCCAAGGTAATCTTTTGCTTTTCGGCAAATCCCTTCACCTTCGGCGTCAAAGAGATCCGATTTGAGTGCTATTTCAAGTCGATGCGGCATGTAATGATTGACCGTTTGGTTGGCTCCATCGAGGTTTTATCCTGAAGAGCTGAAAAATATCCGCGCAATGTCATTGTAAAATACATAGATCATCAAAAGAATGAGTATGAAGATACCGATCTGCTGGGCAATTTCACGCATCTTTATGCTGACAGGACGACCGATCGCAGCTTCAATGAAGAAGAAAAGAAGGTGTCCTCCGTCTAAGACCGGTATCGGCAGGAAATTGAGTATAGCCAGATTAATGCTGATCAACGCAATAAAAAAGACCAGGTTGCCCACACCTGCCTTTGCCTGTTCTCCGGCCAACTGTGCAATCATTATCGGCCCACCGAGCGTTTTTGTGGAAATTGTTCCCTGTATGAGTTTGATAATGCTGATGACGGTAAGCTCCGTAATTTTATAGGTCTGGATTAGGCTTTCGCCGAGTGCCTCAAACAGATTCAGCTCTTTTGCATATACATCGCCAAAAGCGGTGATCCCAATCACATAGCGATCAATATCTTCACCAAAAATCGTTTTCCCGGGTTTGAGCTCAGGCCGGATGTTTAAATCAATGGTCGATTCTTCCCTACGAACAGATATCAAAAGGGTTTTACCGTTGCTTTTAGAAATAATTTTTGCCATTTCTTCCCAATTGGAAATCGAAGTTCCGTCGATGGCAACGATCAGGTCACCTTTTGTCAGGCCTCCCTTTTGGGCCGGGGACGTCTCCGCCACCCTGCCGACTGAAGGTTTCAATATATAAATCCCCGAAATCTGAAAAATTCCAAAAAAAATGACGATAGCGAGGAGAAAATTAAAAAGGGGGCCGGCAGCGACGATTAAAATTCGCTTGAAAACATGCTTGTGGTTAAAAGAAATTGGAACATCTGCCGGATCGATCTCTGCGTCGGGTTCTTCACCGACCATTTTAACATACCCGCCAAGGGGTATAGCGGATATCCGATAATCGGTGATACCGATCTTTTTCCCTAAAATTCTTGGACCAAAACCAAGGGAGAACTTCTCAACTCCCACGCCAAAATATCTGGCAACCAGGAAATGTCCAAGTTCGTGGAAAAAAATAAGCACACCCAAAACAACAATAAAAGCAAATATATTTGTGGTCATTGTGCTATCCTGTCAGTTAGAATTCGTCATTTCGGTTATCATTTTTTCAGCCTGTTTCCTCGCCCACCTGTCTGTTTCAAGTATATCCGAGAGGCTCGGGTTTGAAACATTGACATGTTGATCGATGGTGTCCCTGATAATTTCAGGAATTTTGTCAAATGATGTCGCTTGGTTTAAAAATGTCTGCACCGCGACTTCGTTGGCCGCATTTAACACCACAGGGAGCGTTCCTCCGGCCTGGCAGACATCGAAGGCCATCTGCAGACAGGGGAACCTGTTCAAATCCGGCCGTTCAAAAGTAAGGGCGCCGATGTTTTGAAAGTCGGGTAATGGCTGATCAAGGGGGAGACGTTCCGGCCAGGATAGGGCATAGGCGATGGCGCCTCTCATATCAGGAACTCCCAGCTGAGCAATAACGGCGCCGTCATGATAGGCCACCATTGAGTGGACTATACTTTGGGGATGAATCAGAACTTCGATCCTATCCTGGGAAACACCAAAAAAGTGTTTGGCTTCCAGTATTTCAAGTCCTTTGTTCATCAGTGTTGCTGAGTCGATGCTGATTTTTTCCCCCATCTGCCATGTGGGGTGCTTCAACGCGTCTTTTGGTTTTATTTTATTAAATTCATTTTTCGGCCGATGAATAAGAGGGCCACCAGAAGCTGTCAGGATGATCTTTTTCAGGTCCGCTTTACGGCTGCCGGAAATACATTGAAAGATGGCGCTGTGCTCGCTGTCGATGGGCAGGATCTGTACATCTCTTTCATCAGCTCTTTTCATAACAATATCGCCGGCCATGACCAGGGTTTCCTTGTTAGCCAGTGCGATGTCGATACCCTCATCAATGGCAGCCAGCGTCGGCATCAGACCGGCAGCACCCACCATGGCGGCAACAACCATATCGACGGATGGTTGTGTTGCCGCAGCGATATACCCTTCTGCCCCATACATGATCTCGACCTTGGTTCCCGTGGGAAGCCGATCTCTGAGATCTTGCGCTCCTTTTTCATCATACACCACCGCTAATTCCGGCTTAAACTGTTCGATCTGTCTGGCGATCAGACGGATGTTCTTTTTTGCCGTCATCGCTTTAACGGTGAATCGCTCCGGGAACATTTCTACAACCTTAAGTGTATTGCTGCCGATGGATCCTGTCGATCCTAGGATGGAAAGATGCTTCATGTTTGATGGTGATGCTTTTGCCGCCGTATAATTCGTTATTCGTCGATTGTTAAATTAAAATATACGTTTTAAACAAATAGGCCACCGGTGCTGCGAATATCAAGGCATCGACCCGATCGAGCATGCCGCCGTGGCCGGGAAAGAGGATACCGGAATCTTTTACCTTTGAAACCCGCTTCAGGGTCGATTCAAACAGATCGCCCATCTGAGCGGCGATTCCGATGGAGAGAAACAACAGGATACTCAGACCCCATGGCAGTGACGGTAAAAAATACCATTTGAACAGCGCTCCGACGCCCAGGTTTAGAGCCAGCCCGCCGATCGATCCTTCCACGGTTTTTCCAGGGCTGACGAAAGGACAAAGTTTATGTCGTCCCAAATAGGAACCCGCGTAATAGGCGCCGGTGTCACCCGAAAAGACAATGCAAAGAATAAAAAATATCCAGATCACCCCGCCGCTGCTGTTACGAAGCAAGACCAGATACGAGAGAAACAGCGGTATGTATGTAATAGCCAGTACCTGTTTGAAAACTAATTCCAAATCGCCGGAATTGTTCTTAAACCTCTTTACGGAAATCGACCCGAACAGGAGAAAGTTCAATGTGATCAGGCCCACCATTAATTTGAAAGAAAGAATATAGGCTGCCCAAATCATGGCAAAGCCGGTCAAAAAAGATAAAAATTGAAACCCGGAAGGCGAAACTTTTTTTTTGGCTGCCTTTGACCCCTGGGTGAAGGCTGGTCGGGCGTTTTCATCGGTTTCAGATACAAGGTGAAAATATTCCCACAGCGCAATAATGGATACCATGCTGACAACAAGGGCAAACAGCTGCTCCCCCCCTTTTGAAATTAATAAAAAGAGCAAGGGGAGGGCCGTCAGTCCCGTAATCCAGCGTTTTAAGTGCATCGTATATTTAGGTTGTGGATTCAAATATCAACCCGGCCGAACCTCCGGTCACGTCGCTGATATTCTTTGAGTATCTGTACGAATTCCTCCTCGCTAAAATCCGGCCAGAGTGTTTCTGTGATAAATATTTCCGTGTATGCGATTTGCCAAAGGAGAAAGTTACTGATCCGCATCTCTCCGCTGGTCCTAATCAGTAACTCAGGGTCTGGTATCCCTTTGGTATAAAGATGATCGGATATGACATCGGGTGTTATTTTTTCTTGATCGATCTTGCCACCCATGACTTTTTTTGCAATCTTTTGAACCATCCTGACGATTTCAGCTCGTCCGCCATAACTCAAAGCCAGGTTGAGCACCATGCCGTTTTGATGCTTTGTCGCTTCCATGGTCCGATTGAGAGCCTGTTGAACATTTTTGGGAAGGCGCTCTATCTGCCCGATTGCATTGAGGCGGATATTGTTATCCACCATTTCTTTTTGCTCTGATTCCAAAAAATGTTTCAGGAGAGTCATGAGGGCTGTGACTTCGATTTTGGACCGTTGCCAGTTTTCCGTGGAAAAAGCATAGAGGGTGAGAATTGAAATGCCGTATTCCCGGCTGGCCCGAACAATTGTCCGAACCGTTTCAGCCCCCTTTTCATGTCCTCTAATCCGGTTTAACATTCTTTTTTTAGCCCAGCGGCCGCTGCCATCCATGATGATGGCAACATGAATAGGCGGGACGGGAGCATCAAGCTCGGCCTCTGGGGGGGGGGATGCACTAGAATTCAAGGATTTCTTTCTCTTTTTCTTTATAGATCTCATCGATGCTACGAATGTGGTCATCGGTGGCGTTTTGGATTTTAGCTTGGGCCCTGAAAGCGTCGTCTTCCGGAATCTCGGAATCTTTTTTTAATTCTTTGATCAAATCGTTTGAATCGCGTCTGATGTTGCGAACAGATATCTTGTGATCTTCACACATTCTGTGAACGATTTTGACGAGTTCTTTTCGCCGTTCTTCGGTAAGGGGTGGAATAGCAATACGAATCAGCTTGCCATCGTTCACCGGTGTAAGACCGAGATCGGATTTGAGTATGGCCTTTTCAATTTCCTTGATGACCGAAACATCCCACGGCTGAACGGTAATCAGACGATTTTCAGGAACCGAAAGTGATGCCATTTGGTTAATAGGGGTCTGCGTCCCATAGTAGTCCACTCTAATACCATCAAGTAGGGATAGTGAAGCACGACCGGTTCTGACTTTCATCAGCTCGTTGTTCAAGGCGATAATCGCCTTGTTCATACTCGCATCTGTCTCATCATATATCGATTCAAGCATCTATTTCCCCCCTTTATCTGTCTGTCGGTATTTTTGTGATGTGGGTTTGAAGGTTTTTTGGTGTGGGAATCTTCCGCTAATTACGTATCCAGGTACCGATTTCTTCTCCGCAGACCACCTTTTTCATATTTCCCGGCTGTTTGAGATTAAAAACAACCAGTGGGAGCTGATGGTCCATTGCCAGGGAAATTGCTGTCATGTCCATGATACGGAGCTGCCTTTCAAGAACTTCCATATAACTGATGTTCTTGATAAATTTAGCATTCTTGTTGATGTTGGGGTCTTCTTCGTAAACACCATCCACCTTGGTCGCCTTTAAAAGGATTTCAGCATGGATTTCATGGGCGCGTAATACCGCGGCTGTATCGGTGGTAAAATAGGGGTTGCCGGTCCCGGCCGCCAATATGACAGTACGCCCTTTTTCAAGATGGCGAACCGCTCTTCGAAGGATAAAGGGTTCTGCCACCTCGTGCATGGATATGGCGGACATAACACGGGTAGGAATATCTTTTTTTTCCAGCGCGTCCTGAAGGGCCAGGCTGTTGATAACCGTAGCCAGCATTCCCATGTGGTCTGCTGAAGCCCGGTCCATGCCATATGAGTCGGCAGCGCTCCCCCTAATGAAGTTTCCGCCGCCTGTAACAACGGCGACCTGAATCCCGAGGTCAAATATTGAGCGAATTTCATCGGCGACATACCGTACTGTTTCACGGCTGATACCAAACCCATTGTCATCGACCAGGGCTTCGCCGCTTAATTTTACCACCAGTCTTTTAAAACGAGAATATGCCACCGATTTTAAAGTTCTCCTATCTGGAGTCGGGAAAAGCGGTTAATGGTTATATTTTCACCAATCTTTGCAATCAAATCGTTTAAGACATCCTGTATAGAGATACTCGGATCACGAACATATGGCTGGAGTAAAAGGCAACTATCCTTATAAAATTTGTTCAGTTTGCCCTCAGCTATTTTATCGATCATTTTTTCAGGTTTTCCCATTTCTCGAGCCTGGGCACGATAAATATCCTTTTCCCTTTCAATGATCGTTTGAGGTACATCTTCAGGGGAGATCCCAATCGGGTTGGTGGCGGCAATATGCAGGGCCATATTTTTTGTAAATTCTTTAAAATCATCGTTTTTTGCAACAAAATCGGTTTCACAATTTATTTCAACCAACACCCCGATTTTGCCTCCCGTATGAATATAAGCCTGAATCAGCCCTTCAGAAGTACCTCTTCCGGCTCTTTTCCGGGCAATTGCCAACCCTTTTGTTCTTAAAAAGTCGATGGCCTTATCCGTATCGCTGTCACACTCGGAGAGGGCTTCTTTACAATCCATGATTCCCGCCCCGGTTTTTTCCCGTAACTGTTTCACCATTGCCGCACTGATTTCCGTCATTCTTCTTCTCCTGTTTTCTCCGATTCAGAGACGTC
>DRHF01000085.1 GCA_011049715.1 Desulfobacterales bacterium | reverse complement strand
TCTATGAATGAAATATAATTTTAAAAACAAATACTCCATTTTGTTTACCCTTCGGGAAAGCCGATGCCACCCCATCTTCTGCGTTGCCAAGGGTTCGCGGTAAATGACTACAGCTTCACCCTTGGACGCCTTGAAGCTGGGGCACTCCTCCAAGGCGGATCTTCGACCTCGACTTTCGCTCAATTAGGGTTATATATTTTTTTCGGCGTCAATCTCCATTGAGTTTTGCGTGTTTGGAAAGAAAACCGGGATCGTACCCTGCTTTTTTATAATTTTCGAGGGCTCTTACCTTAAGTCCTTTGTCCTTTGTTTTTTCAGAATGTTTATCAGCCAATTCAGCGGCATGACTCCACCTCCCTGAATTTTCGTAATCTTTTACTTTGTTTTCAACCCGGGTCTGTTCTTCGGATTTTTCCATCACAGCCGAGTGGCACCAGGAGATGATTTTTTTAACCCGCTGGTTGCAAAAGGAACAAGTTAAAAGCGGCGCTTCACTGATCTGCTGAAGAATCTCAAAACCGTTGCTGCATTGATGACAGGCATCTTTCGGGTCTACAGCTTGGTATTCGTATATAGGCATTGGTAAAATTCCCTGAAATAACGTTTATTTCCTCGCCCCGATGGACTTCTCTACATGAACGATATATACGAATTCTAACTCGCTCAGAAAGTAATGTAAAGAAATTATAGAAAATTTGACATCATGCTGAAATTTTAATAAATAACTCAAGTTTCGCACCCCCATTGGGGGTGCGAAACTTGAGTTATGAAGTAAACCGTCACTATTTTCAAATGACGCCCCAGCCTTGACTATATCAGCATCGCCATATAAGGTGTTGGGTATTGTTTTTGCTAACCTAATCATAAACCAACTGAGGAACGAAGAGTAACCATAATTTAGAAATAAGGAGGAGCGGCAATCATGGCCAACGATGATATTTTAAAAGGGAAAAAGATTCTGGTGGTGGATGATGAACCTGACATCCTGGAAACTTTAAAAGAAATCCTTGAGGAATGTGATGTCGAAACTGCAACCACTTTTGAATCGGCTGAAGAACTTCTTAAACATGAAGACTACCACGCGACCATTCTGGATATCATGGGGGTTAGGGGATTTGATCTGTTGAAGATTGCAACAGAGAAAAAAATTCCGGCATTGATGTTAACCGCGCAGGGTCTGGACCCCGATAATCTGGTGGGGTCGATTAAATTGGGAGCAAAGTCCTATATTCCAAAAGATCGGATGGTTGAGATAGATATCTATCTCAAAGAGATATTTATTGCACAGGGAAAGGGAATAGAGAAGTCAGGCAACTGGTTTGTCCGATTGGGGTCTTTTTTTGATAAAAGATTCGGGCAAGGTTGGAAAAATAAAGATAAGAAGTTCTGGGAAGAGTTTGATAAAACCTACAAGGTTTCAAAGGATGAGCTCGAAGGGATCATGTAGGGTTTTATCTCGCTTGAGTAATAAATCGATACTCGAATAAAACATCATAGAGGAAAACTATGGGATTAATGACAAAGGAGAGGTATCTTTCGGGTTTGAGAGAATTTGATCATTGCGTTTTTATCCATGGTGAGGCGATTAAAAACGTACCGGACCATCCGATATCAGCGCCCCCTGCCATGGCGATGGCTGAAACGTACCATTTGGCCCAACAGGAGGAGACAAAATCATTATTTACAACAAAATCGAACCTCACCGGTGAAACCATAAATCGGTTTACCCATATCCAGCAAAACATAAATGACCTGATCAAGAAGATTCTCATGTTGAGAGAAATGGGGAGGAAGACCGCGTGCTGTTTCCAGCGCTGTGCAGGACTGGATTGTCTGAACGCGGTATATGCGATCACTTACGATATGGATCAGACATCCGGCACCCGGTACCATGGGCGCTTTATTGATTTTCTTAAATATATCCAGACAAATGATCTTGTTACAGCCGCTTGCATGACGGATCCAAAAGGAGACCGAAGTCTCTCCCCATCAAAGCAGGGGGACAAGGACCAGTACGTTCACATCGTGGAGGAGAAAGAAGCGGGTATAGTGGTGAGGGGAGCGAAGCTGCATATCACCGGTTCGGTAAACTCCCATGAATTGATTGTGGTCCCTACAAGAGCGCTCAAGGAGAAGGACAGGGACTTTGCCGTGGCTTTTGCGGTGCCTGCAGATACCAAGGGGGTGACATTGATATACGGGCGTCAACCCTCCGATAGGAGGCGTCTCGAAGATGGGGAACCGGATGTGGGCAATTTCTTTTACGGCGGTTGCGAGGCCATGGTGGTCTTTGACGATGTGTTTGTTCCAAAGGAAAGAATATTCATGAACAGGGAATATTCCTTTGCCGGTCAGCTGGTGGAACTTTTTGCGTCCAACCACAGGGCCAGCTACGGCGGATGCAAGGTGGGGGTCGGCGACGTCCTCATCGGGGCGACGGCAGCCATTGCCGAAGCCCATGGAACCGATAAGGCTTCCCATGTCAAAGACAAGATCGCGGAGATGATTCATCTCAACGAAACGCTTCATGCAGGGGCATTGGCAAGTGCCGGCAAAGGCCGCCGGACGGCCAGCGGGGCTTATGCGGTGGATCCGCTTATGGCCAACGTATGCAAACTCAATGTTACCCGATTTCCCTTTGAAATATCCCGGCTGGCCCAGGATATTGCCGGGGGTCTTCTGGTGACCATGCCTTCCCTCAAAGATCAGGAAAACCCGAAAATAGGGCCGTATGTGAGGAAATACCTGGTCGGGAAAAGCGGAGTGGATAGCGATAAACGGATTCGCCTCCTCCGTCTGATTGAAAATATCACCTTGGGGACTGGAGCGGTCTCCTATCTAACGGAATCGATACATGGGGCCGGTTCTCCCCAAGCCCAAAAAATCATGATTTCTCGACTGTCGGATCTGGAATCCGCTAAAGCGAATGCGTTTCATCTATGCGGGGTAAAATGATCCAGGAGACCATGTCCAGACAAGAGCGATTTGAGGCGGCAGTCTCTCTAGAAAAGCCGGACCGGGTTCCCGTCATGCCTCTGATGACGGCCTTTGCCGTTCGCAGCCAGGGCATGACCCAAGGGACGGCATGGCGCGATCCGGATATGGGTTTCAAGGCGATGCTCGATACGTTTAACGATCTGGGCGGATTCGACAGGCTGTACAAACCCAATCTCTTTTGGCCGATGATCGGGGGAAGATTTTGTTCCACACCGATCCGGGTGCTGATCCCGGGGAGACAACTTCCGGAGGATGCCCTCAACCAAATCGACGAACGGGTACTTATCAGCAGGGATGATTATGATAAGTTGGCAACGTTGGGCTGGAACGCTTTCTGGGATGAACACTATGAAAAAATGACTGGTGGACGAAAAATATCGTATGTCGCTGCGACCCAGAACCAACTTTTGGATCTATATAAAGAAGAAGTGACGATTTATCACGGTCAGGATATCCATCCTCTTTTTGGGGCGTATGTTGATTCTTCAATGATGGCTTTCTCCATGGCTCGAACCCTGACTGAGTTTACGATGGATCTCTATGAGGTCCCGGAAAAGGTCAAGTCGGCAATGGATGCATCCTGCGATGACCTGATTCAAAATGCCCTGGATGTGGTTGCCCTGACAAAGATTCCGGTGGTTTTTATTGTTCTGGAACGGGGGTCAGGATTCTATTATCGTACCGACATTTTCGAACAATTTGAATGGCCCTACCTTCGGCGTTATGTGGATGCCTTTATCTCGGAAGGGTTAACCCCCTGGTTTCACCTCGATACCGATTGGAGTTTGAATCTCCCTTATTTCAGAGAATTCCCTAAGGGAAAGTGTATTGCAGACCTCGATGGCACCACCGATATTTTTAGGGCAAAGGAGATCCTGGGAGGACGTATGTGTATCAGCGGAGACGTGCAGGCATCTCTTCTCACGCTGGGTCGTCCCCATCAAGTGGAGGCTTATTGCCGCAGGTTGATTGATGAGGTTGGGAGGGATGGGGGTTTTATTTTAACCACAGGGTGCGAGTGCCCGATCGATGCCCGTTTTGAAAACGTAAAGGCTATGGTTGATACCGCCAAGAACTATCGGGGCAAAAATTGATAACTCAAATTTCGCACCTGATATTTTGAGAAAAATCGCTTCGGAGGCGAATCGGTTTGAAAGATAAACTAAAAGCAGCCTTTCTGGGTATGAATCGGCAGAAGGCGATTGACCTTGTGGAAAAAGCGCTTCCAGCAGGTGAAGATCCTTTTGGTATCCTGAAGACCAGTCGAGCGGCAATGGAAGAGGTGGGAAAACGATTTGCGACCGGTGAATTTTTTCTCAGCGAACTCATCTATTCTGCCGAGGTTTTTAAGGCGGTCTGCGCTATCCTTGAGCCGGGTTTGATGGCAAAACAGAATTCGGATGAATCTCAAGGGGTGGTAATCATCGGGACGCCCAAGGGGGATGTCCACGATCTGGGAAAAAATCTGATGGTCACCCTGATGAGATCCCATGGCTTTACGGTTTATGATCTAGGGGTCGATGTGCCGCCTGAAAATCTGGTAAAAGAGGTAAAAAGGAGAAAGGCGCCTATCCTCGCCCTATCCGCATTGATCACCCCCGCCTTTGTTTCCATGAGGGCGGCTATTGATCTTCTGGCGGCGGAAGGACTGAGAAAAAAGACGTTTGTAATTATCGGAGGCGGGGTTACAACAGATTTTGCCAGAAAAGAGATTGGCGCCGATGCCCAAACCATGAATCCTGCCGAGGCGATTCGGCTGTGTCGCCGGCATTTAAACGGATCTGATAAAGCGGAGCAGTTGTAGCCGGAATCAGGCCAACCATCGCTTTCTCCGGTGGTAGTGTTTCACATCCCGGTAACTTTTTTTCCCCACCTCCGTCAGACCCAAATAGAACTCCCTTACATCCGCATTGTCCTTAAGGGTTTCGGCATCCCCATCCAGGACCACGCGGCCGTTCTCCATGATATATCCATACTCGGCATAATTGAGCGCCATGGCCGCATTTTGTTCGGCCAACAGCATACCGACCTTTTCCTCTTTATTCAGACGGAGGATGATGTTGAAAATTTCTTTTACCAATAAAGGCGCAAGACCCATGGAAGGTTCATCCAGGAGCATGATCCTCGGCTTTGCCATAAGGGCCCTGCCGATGGCACACATCTGCATCTCACCCCCTGAGATATACCCGGTCTTGGCCTTGCGGCGTTCCTTTAGTCGGGGAAAATATTGGTAAACCTTATCGAGAGCATCTCGGATGCCTTTTTTGTCACGGCCCCTGGTATATGCACCGGTCAGTAGATCATCTTCCACCGTCAGATGCTCAAAGGTACGCCTTCCCTCCATCACCTGGATAACGCCCAGCTTTACCAGTTGGGGCGCAAACAGTTTGTCAACCCGTTTCCCGTCAAATTCCACGGTTCCTTTGGTCACTTCGCCGCGCTCAGCTTTGACCAGGTTGGAGATGGCTTTTAAGGTGGTGCTTTTGCCGGCCCCATTGGCGCCCAATAGAGAGACAATTTGCCCTTCATATACATTAAAGGAGACGCCTTTCAGCACCAGTATCACGTGTTCATAAATAACCTCGATGTTATTGACCTTCAGCAAAGGCGCCTGTTCAATAGTCATGGATTTACTTTCGCCCCCGTCTACATTGGTAAGGAATGGATATGATTCGTGTAAAATAAGGTAAGGGAGCACGATCGCTCCCTTACCCGTATGGCTGATCGTCAGGTTTGACGGCTTCGTAAAAAGTCCAACTTCTGTGTTGCGCTTCATTCCTCAGGATTTGCGCGCCTTGAATTTGAAACTTTTTACTTTGCCGTCTAATTTCGACTTTTTACGAGACGGTCAGGTTTAGTCGACTTTTGAGCAGTCTCTTGGGGTAATGTTCTTTTCCTTTGCGTACTTGGCGGATGATTCCTCGACCATTTCCCGAACCCATTCCTTCATGGGTGTCATGACTTCACCTGTATTAATCCATTTATCACCGTTCCAACTCTGGAAGAAAACTAGCCCACCACCCTCATGGTCTTCACAAGAATTCTTCATCGGTTGCATCAGGCCCTCTGCACCGATCTCTTTGATCCGCTCTTCGGTGATATTGAGATGTTCCATGCCCCAGCGCATCTCCTCCCCGGTAAGCACTTTATTTCCGAACTTCTTGTGGGCTGTCCGCATGATTTCTTCATTCATAATGGCGGTAACAAGTCCCCTGTTCCAGAAAACTGTACCTACCCGGGTCATAGAAATATTCCCTTTTCCGGCGCCATAGACCGTGTCAATGACGTCCTGGATAATTGGGAAATCCTTTCCCACTCCGTGGAAATTGGTGGCCCTGTAGCCGATGGCCGCTTTGCCGGCGGGCAACACATCATCTTCAGAGCCACACCACCAGACACCGAGGATCTTTTCCCTCGGGAAATTAAGCCTGGCCGCTTCTTTCAAAGGCACGGTGCAGGAAACACCCCAGTTCCGGTTGATCACCCAGTCGGCCTTGAATCTTCTGACGATGTCCAGCCACTGGGCTTTCTGGTCGATGGCTGGAGCGGCTAACGGAAAGTGCCTGACCGTAAAACCAAATTTCTTGGACATGGCATCCAGGATCGGTTTGGTCTCTTGACCGTAAGGTATGTCGATATAGAGATTCGCAATCTTTAACCCCTTCAGATACTTTTCGATATCAGCCATGTCACCACCCCATCCTTCCTGCTTGGCGATCCACTTGATTTTGGCGGTATTCTGGGACCAGTAACTGGTGGGCGTGGTAAAGATCCAGGGGAAAATCCGCCCGTCCGATGCATCGGCCCTGCCATACCCACTGGATATAATGAGTATTTTGTCTTTGGGGGCCTTCGGGATCACGGCATAGGTAATCCCGGTGCTCAAGGGATGATAGAGGGCGTTTCTATCTTTGTAACGGTTGTAGCACTCAACGCCTCGTGCGGTGTTATAGGCGGTTTCGCACTCCTCCCAGGCATACATTATTCCGTTAACCCCGCCCTGCATGTTCCTCAGCTGCATAAAATCTTCCATGCCGCTTGCATAACCGCTACCTCCGGCGGCATAGGGGCCAGTTCTGTAAAATCCAAAGCCGAAAAATTGGGTCGGCTTTTCTTCCGCGGCCAGTGCCTGACCTGCTGCCATGACAAGACCGGCTGCAAATACCAAAGCAAAAATAGTAAAGATCAATTTACGTCTCATGTTCATTCCCTCCTTTTTTGTGGTTAGTGGTTCATTGAGCACTTTATAGAGACCCTGTCTGATTCCAGATATCTGGGATCAAACATGATTTATTGGGTATGACGGATCTCCGGTTCGCAGTTAATATGGAAAAGGCCACAGCCGCATCTTTTCTTTGATGGTGTGCCACAGCCTGGCCATGCCGTAAGGTTCCACAATCAGAAAAAAGACGATCAGCCCGCCAAAGATAATGGCTTCAGTATTGGCAAGGATATCACTAGGCACCACTTCCATAAATGATCCCAAGAACTGGCTGATGGCAATGGGGAGCGTGACAAAAAAGCCCGCGCCTAGAAAGGAGCCCAGGACGGTTCCCAAACCACCGATGATGATCATGCCCATCAGGGAAAAGGAGACCATGACGTTGAACTCTTCAATATTTGCCACCCCGACATAACAAAGGGTGATCAGTGATCCGGCGACACCGGCATAGAAAGTGCTGACGCTGAAAGCGATTAATTTGTCCCGGTAGAGGTTCACACCGATGATCTCGGCGGCATAATCCACATCCCGGATTGCCATCCAGTTGCGGCCCAGCTGACCGCGTACCAGGTTTTTGCCGAAGGTCATGAGCAAAACCAATATAAACAGGACCAGATAATACTTTTTGACATAAGTATCAATCGCCCCTCCAAAGATAAACATGTCCGGTGCTTCAATGGTCCCGAAAACCCCGCCGCTCAGCCATTGCCAATGCATAATGATCCATTCAATGAGAAACTGGGACGCCAGGGTGGAGATCGCCAGGTAAAAGCCTTTGATCCTGAGAGACGGGAGACCGAAAAATGTTCCGACAATCGCGGAGATAACGCCGGCGCCCAGGATGCTCGGGATGAGCGGGATACCGTACCGGCCATACAGGATAAATGAAGCGTAGGATCCGACAGCCATAAATGCGGCGTGCCCGAGGGAGACCTGACCCGCATACCCGGCCAGGACATTAAGTCCGAAGGCGGATAGAGCAAAGCAGTAGAAAGGAATGATGATGTTGGTGACAAAATATTCACTGGCGAACAGGGGAATAACGATAAAGGCCAAAAACAGCATGAAAATGAATCCCCATCGGTCCAGAGGGATCGGAAAGATGGCCATATCACTTGCATAGTTATCTTTGTAATTGCCGCATTCTCTGTAGAACATAAGTCAGCTCCGTTTTCTTGCTTCTACCTTCTCAAATCAAACCCGTTCGACGATCTCTTTTCCGAACAAGCCATACGGTTTAAAATAGAGAACAGCCAGGGCCATCAGATAGGGGAAAAACGTCTGTATGCCCCCGCCGACGTACGGACCGATAAAAACCTCCCCGAGGTTCTCACCGGCCCCCACGATAAGACCTGCAACGATGACGCCGGGGATGCTGTCAATCCCGCCGATGATCAGGACCGGCAATGCCTTTAGGGCAATCAGGGAAAGGCTGAACTGAACCCCTATCCGGGTTCCCCAGGCCACCCCCGCAACCGTGGCAACCACTCCGGCAATGACCCAGGTCAAGTACCAGGCCTTTAGCAACGGGATGCCCACGGAAAGGGCTGCCTCATGATCGTCGGATACTGCCCGAAGCGCCCTTCCGTTTCTGGTTTTCTGAAAAAACCAGGCCAAGCCGCCCACCAACGCAGCTGCTATGACCGCAAAAAACAGATCAAAAGAGCTGATTAATATACCGGCCACTTCGTATACGTTATCCGGGATCCCAATCTCAAGCCCTTTGGCTTGTGTTCCATAGATCGATTGGCCAAATCCTTCCAAAAGGTACATGACGCCGAAGGTGGCCATGAAGAGCATGAGCGGCGGACGGGCCACAAGGGGTTTAAGGATAATAAACACGATGATATATGCGATAATTGTCATTACACCCACCGTGCAGAGGAACGCCAGCCAAAACGGGAAATGGAAAAATTGCTCCAGGAAACCGTACAAGGCAAGGCTTGCAAAAAGACTCATGGCGCCCTGGGCCATGTTAAACACCCCCGATGCCTTGAAAATAAGGGTAAATCCCAGGGCAACGAGGGAATACATGATCCCCACCATCAGCCCGGAAACAAATACCTCAAAGAAAAAGGTCATTATAAACACTCCTTATGGTTAATGAGTCAGTTTAAAATAAGTTTCTGTTGAAAAATCGCCCCTATTATTCGGCTGTTCCCAAATAGGCTTTTATCACCTCAGGGGTTGCCTTCACCTCCTCCGGTGTTCCATCGGCAATTTTGTTGCCAAAATCGAGTACCACAATCCGATCGCAGATATCCATGACCACTCCCATATCATGTTCGATCAGGGCGATGGTGTATCCCAGCTCTTCATTGGCATCCAAAACAAACCGGGCGATATCCTCCTTTTCTTCCAGGTTCATGCCGGCCATAGGTTCATCCAGGAGCAGAAGCTTTGGCTCAGCGGCGAGCGCCCTTGCCAATTCTACTCTTTTCTGAAGCCCATACGGCAGCATACTGGCCGGTGTCCTTCGGATGTTTGCGATTTGCAAGAAATCGATAATCTCCTCCACCTTCTTTCTGTGTTCGATCTCTTCTTTTTGGCTGAATCCCCAGTAAAGTCCTTGGGAAAAAGGATTGGAATGCATCTTCATGGTCCTTCCCACCATGATGTTTCCCAAAGTTGACATTCCCTTAAACAGGGCCAGATTCTGAAATGTCCGAGCGATTCCCTGGGCGGCTATCTGGTTCGGTTTTAAGTCTTTGGACCGCCTTTTGCCTTCGAAGAAGATGCTGCCTTCATCGGGTTTGTAAAAACCGTTGATCACATTCAGCATGGTGGTCTTGCCGGCGCCGTTGGGGCCGATGATGGCCATTATCTCGCCGGGATAGATCTCCAGGCTGACATTATTCAACGCTTTCAAACCACCAAACGTGATGGTTATGTTTTCAGCACGGAGCAGGGGTTCACTTTTTTCATTCATGGGCTATATCCTCATCGTTAAAATAACTCAACATCGCGGATTTTGAGATTGGCCCTCATGGTGGTGGTCCGACCATCTTCATAGGTAAATGTCGCTTCTACATCCACACTCTCTTTAGTTGGGTCATAAAGGGCCTCTACGAGCTTGGCATATTTCTCTGCGACGAACTGCCTTCTTACTTTCCGAGTACGGGTGATTTCGCCATCATCGGGGTTCAGTTCCTTGTGGAGTAACAGGAACCTCTTGATCTGGGCTCCCTTGAGTCGTTCATCCTCACTCAGTCTCTTGTTTACCATAAGGATTTCATTATACATAAGATCATAGACTTCAGGCTTTTGGGCAAGATCCATATAGCTGGTATAAGCGAGATGCCTCCTTTCGGCCCAGATTCCCACTGCCCCGTAATCAACATCAATAAAGGCGGCAACAAAGTCCATATTCATCCCGTGAGACACGGCCTCCCTGATATAATGGCTGAATTTCAGCTTGTTCTCGATATACTTGGGGGAAAACAGGGTTCCATCGGTCAACTGGCTGACATCTTTTGCCCGGTCGATGATCTTGAGATGCCCACGTTCCGTCATATAGCCCGCATCGCCGGAGTGGATCCACCCGTCCGCAAGGGTCTCGGCCGTGGCCTCGGGGTTTTTATAGTACCCAACAAAATTGCCCGGACTTTTGTACATCACCTCACCCTTGTCGGATATTTTTATTTTTACCCCGGACACCGGCGGCCCTACGGATTCAGAGTCAATATCGCCATCCTTTTGCATCGATACATAGGCGCAGCTCTCGGTCATGCCGTAAAGCTGTTTCAGATTAAGCCCCAAGGACCTATAAAACTCGAATATCTCCGGACCGATGGCTTCTCCCGCGGTATAGGCCACCTTCATCTTTCTCATGCCGAGGTTATCAACCAGCGGTGCGTAGAGAATGAAATCCCCTATCTTGTAGAGAAGCTTGTCGGTAAAAGGCACCCGTTCATTGGCGATCCGTTTCTTTTCCACCCGGTTAGCCACTTTCATGAAGTAGTGAAATAGCTTCTGTTTTATCCAAGCGGAATCCTCATTCTTGATCATGACCTGGGTCAGGATATTCTCCCAGATACGAGGAGGAGCAAAGATATGGGTGGGTCCGATCTCCCGTTGGTCATGGACTGTGGTATCGGTGCTTTCCGGGCAGTTGACGGTAAATCCGGAACAGAGGGCCTGGCCGTAGGAAAAAATGTGGTCCCCAATCCAGGCCATGGGGAGATAGGCCATGATATTGTCCGTCTCATCCAGGTGGTCCCATTCAAGAAAGCCCCGGGAACAGTCTGCAATCATACGGTGGGTCAGCATGACCCCTTTGGGATTACCGGTGGTCCCCGAGGTGTAGACAATGATGGATATGTCGTCGGGTTTTACCTCATTTACCGTATTCATAAAATAGTCGGGGTTTTCTTTGTCGAACTTGCGGCCCATCTCCTGGACATCTGCAAAGGCGATCAGCCAGTCTTTCTTGTAGTTCTGAAGCCCTCTGGGATCATCATAGATAATATATTTCAGACTGGGGATCTCGTCTTTCAGGACCATAAGTTTGTCGGTCTGCTCCTGATCTTCCGCCAGTGCATACATGCACTCCGAATGATCTACAATATAGTGAAGTTCCTTGTGTATGGCATCCTGGTATAGAGGGACGGGAACGCCACTTAAACACTGACAGGCGGCCGTGCCCCAGTAGAGCCGGGGTCTGTTATCGCCGATAATGGCCATTTTATCATCCTTCTTGAAGCCTAATGCGGCCAACCCGAGGGCAAAATCCCTTACCTGGTCCAGATAATCCTGCCATGAATAGGACTCCCAAATGCCATAATTCTTTTCACGCATTGCTGCTTTGCTCGGCGGGAATTTTTTAGCGTTATCTATAAGAATATGGGGAAATGTCATTGGGAGATTGCTCATATCTTCAACCTTCCTTTTTCATTTAAAAATTTACGACTATAAAAAAACAATGATTTTAAAAGCAAATGATAGCTTTAAATTTTAAAGGCCTTAACTTTGGACCAACGCTTCTTTTTATGTTTTCCTATAGCACCTATCCTGCGAAAGGATCCACACAGGCTCGGAAGGGGCTACAGGATGACGGAGATATTCTTGGGATTTTATTTGGAAAATTTTTTGGAAAATTGAGATAATCTTAGCCATATCTATTTTTATATCATAACAGCCAAAAGCACTTGTTCTCTGTTCTATTCTTTATTCCAAAAATCAAACAAACAAAGGGGCAGGGAAAAGATCACTTGTCTGTGAAGATAAGCGATCTGTGGGAATCTTCAGCAATAAAGCTGCTGAGAGTGACGCGTATATTATTCAAGCTGTTTTATTCGATGAATTTCAACGTTGTCAAGGGAAATATTTTTTCATCATAAAAGATGGGAAAGGATCATTTTTCTATTTCCCGGGTCATCTTGACAAATAAAAAGGGCAACCCTAATGTGGGTTTGAACGGATTAACCATTTTTTTGCGAGGCATATAGTGGCTCAAAAGACACATTGCCGTGGGAACAGGAACCTATATCGTTGGATGAGGTGGATACGGATCTTCAGAAAAAAGGTACGAAACTCGAGTTATCATTAACAAACACGAGGGAGCAAATATCATGCAGATTCAAGCCAATGGGATTCAAATGAATTTCGAATTAACCGGTAGAAAGGGTGCACCGGTGGTGGCATTGAGCCATTCATTGGGGTCCAGCCTTGTCATGTGGGACCCCCAGATCCCGGACTTGGAACGGGATTATCAGGTGCTCCGTTACGACACTCGTGGCCATGGCGGAAGCGAAGCGCCGGCCGGGGCATACACTCTCCAACAGTTAGGGGAGGATGCCATTGAGTTGTTGGATGTTTTAGATATCGACAGGGTGCACTGGGTTGGACTGTCAATGGGTGGAATGATCGGCCAGTGTCTCGCCCTTTATCATGCCGATCGCCTGCAGAGTCTTGTCCTGTGCGATACTGCCGGCACTATACCGCTGGAGGCTCAGCCGATTTGGCAGGAACGAATCGATGCGGTCAGCAAAAAAGGGATGCAGGATCAGGTCGATGGAACCATTGCGCGCTGGTTTACCCCGGCCTATCTCAACCAAAATCCGCCTGAAGTGGCAGTGATTCACAAGCAGTTCATCAACACCCCGGTGGCCGGCTATATCGGATGCAGCGAAGCCATAATGAGGCTTGATTACCTGGAACGGCTTTCTGAAATAAAAATCCCTACCCTGATCATGGTTGGCGAAGACGATCCGGGTACGCCGGTCGCTGCCGCCGAGGCAATGCACCGTCGCATTCCGGCCTCCCGGCTGGTGGTGCTTCCATCTGCAGCGCATCTTTCCAATGTGGAACAATCAGAAGCGTTTAACCTGACTTTACTATCGTTTTTACAAGACCAGCAAGGATATCGCACCATTTGATCAATTCCACATCGGGGGCAAGGATGCGACAGGGGCGCTGGGCCTGACAGCCTAGTGGTTATTTTTTATCCAGCCAAAATCATTTTGTTACCCTATAATGGATACTTTTGATCCACTACCGTTGCGGTTTGAGGTCGGTGAGAAAACTGGTCCATTTTGCTATTCAGAAAAATAATCTTGTTTATTCAGCATGTTATGATACAGAAAAGTCTCTATACCCAAGAATTGGCACACGAATTGCAATCCTATGAGGGCAGGACATGAAAACATGGAAACAATTAAAAGAATAAGGAGATAGAAAAGTGAAAAAGATAAGCAAAATAATAACGGTTTCGGCTGTTGTCGCTGTACTGGGATTCGGTGCCAACGCGTTTTCCCACGTGGGAAAAGGATATGATTCTTCAGGATGGGATAATTCCGGACCTGGCTGGAACCACAACAGTGGTTACGGAGGCTCGGGATATGGCCATATGATGGGCGACTTGAATAACGATGAGATCAAACGGATGGATGAAGAGCGTCGGGCTTTCTTTAAAGTGACAAAAGACACCAGGCAGGAGATTTATCAAAAGGAACTGGCGCTGGAAGGTGAGCTGGCCAAAAAAAATCCGGATGCCCGGACAGCAACCGATCTGCAAAAGGAAATATCCGGTTTTAAGGCAGAGTTGGATACAATGCGAATTGATCATATGATCAAGATAAGAGGGATTGTTCCCGACGCCGGCAGAGGCTTCATGGGAAGGGGTCGTATGATGGGCGGTGGCCCAGGATACGGCGGCGGCTGCCAGCGATAAAAAATATACCGATAAACCCTTAACCCGGGATGGCTCTCCATTTTTCCGACCCCCCTTCCTTTGTTGTGGGGGCCATCCCCAACACTTTGTTCGCCAGTACCATAAAAGTTCAAGAAAAGGAACCGGAGCAATGAAAACATCAACAAATGAAACCCGGGTTGTCACAGACCCGGTATGCGGGATGAAGATAGATCCAGAGAAAACAGATCTCACCGCATCTTACGAGGAATGTACGTATTATTTTTGTGCTGACGCATGCCGCAAGGCCTTTGAAAAGAACCCTGGAGATTATTCAGGGAGGGGGCCTGGTAAACGGAAAGGAATGTGGGGGCGATACCTGGACCGGCTGCAAAAGTCCACCGGCGGGAAGGCGATGCAGTGTCACTAGCATAATGATAAAAATTTGGCGCATCGCCCCGGGTCGCATCAACAAAAGCTGCGGCAGAGACCCGAAAGAGAATTTTATGACCGATAAAAATAGATGACAAAATAAGAAAAAGAACTTATTGTCCAATAAACAATCAGAAAATGGAGGTTACTTGCAATGGAAAAACAGACATTTTCGATACCCAACATATCTTGCGGCCATTGTGTCATGACGATTAAAAATGGACTGAGCGAATTAGAGGGCGTGAAAGCCGTGGAAGGTGATCCGGAAATGAAACAGATTACCGTGGAATGGGAGGTTCCGACGACCCAGGAAAAAATTCAGAGTACGCTCGAAGAAATCAACTATCCCGCTGCTTAACCCGGGCTGATGAAATGATCGGTTAATTTTGTCTGATGTAAAAGGGTGTATCAACCTATACAGAAAGGTCTTTCTTTTTCATTTCAAACTCTGTTTTTTCTATTTCACCTCGTGCGTAACGTTCCTGAAGTATATCAAGAGCTTGAGAACCGCTCTGAACGGTTTCTTTTCCTTTACTAGTGGTTTGAATCAACCATTTAACCAGGAACACCAAGCCCACGACGATCAAAGCCCAAAATGCTATCATCATAATCATACCGATCCATCCCATCCCCCATCCGCCCATCATCCCAGGAAAAAAGGGGCAGGATCCGTATTGTCCGGATTGTGCCAAAGCGTGATTCCAGGGAAATAAAACAAAAAGAAAAATCAGATACTTTTTGATTCCGAGTGGCGAAAATAAAATTTTCATGGGTCTCTCCAAAAAAATGCTTATCTTTAATGTTTAACAGGTAAGCTCGATATGGCATGTTGTCAAACAGGAAATTATTAAAACACTCAAGTTTCGCACCCCCAATGGGGCACGGCGCCGCATATGGTTACCCTATGCCTGATGCGATTTTCCTTAAAATA
This sequence comes from Desulfobacterales bacterium, assembly GCA_011049715.1. Classification (GTDB taxonomy): domain Bacteria; phylum Desulfobacterota; class Desulfobacteria; order Desulfobacterales; family UBA2156; genus UBA2156. Next base: position 3,556 of record DRHF01000085.1, on the reverse strand, counting down.
TTAGTTGCGAAACTTGAGTAAAACATTTGTAGATTTGAATTCGCCTTACTGTATTTTTTGCAGTCGAGGGACCGGAATGGATAGAATCTATCCGTTTTTCATTAAAAAATAATTGATGCCCATGTAAAAAGACCTTTTACATGGATTTAAGAATTTAAGGATTCAGGAATTATGTATTATTATAGATACTTAGCCATTAAGGCATTACGCCAAATTGTGCGCTTTTTGACTTTTTACGAGACCATCAATAATTAGTTCGGGTAAAAAAATCCAATATGGTAAATATATTCAGTTTATACAGTTGCTAAAAATATTAAAACATTATAAATTCAATTAGTTGTATATTGATCCTATCAATTTGGCACGCATTTGGCCTTTATATAAGAAACAATATGTTTTGCAATGTTGGATTTTAAAAAAGGAGATATGAAAATGGATATGAAAAGAAATACGAGAAAAAAGTCAGTATTCAAATTCGATCGGTTTCTGATACTGATATTCGCCGGTTTTTTTGCAGTGACAAATTATATGTTACTTCCGGATGTTGAAGCAAAAACAGAGACCAGCCTTATTGCACCGGGCAGTTTCAGTGACCTTGCCGCCCGGGTGAGTCCCGCTGTTGTCAATATTCGGACGGTCAAAACCATTAAAGGGGGCGGACGTGTCTTCCGTCAGTTTCGTCCTGGCCCCCATAGAAAGGATGATCCGTTTCGCGAATTTTATGATAAATTTTTTGGTGAGCCGAACCAGCGGGAGTTCAAGCAGCGAAGTCTCGGTTCCGGGTTTGTTATTGATAAGAAAGGTTTTATTGTAACCAACAATCACGTGATCGAAAATGCAGATAAAATTAAGGTAAAATTGAAAGATGGTAAAGAGTTCGATGCAGAGGTCGTGGGACGCGACCCGAACACCGATATTGCTTTAATCAAGATCGAATCACCCAATAGTCTTCCGGTGATTGAGTTGGGCGATTCAAATGCATTGAAAGTCGGTGAGTGGGTGGTGGCTATCGGTAGCCCTTTTGGGCTGGAGCATACGGTAACGGCCGGTATCGTCAGCGCAAAAGGGCGTGTTATCGGTTCCGGGCCCTATGACGATTTTATACAGACAGATGCTTCCATCAACCCCGGAAACAGCGGCGGTCCGCTTATTAACATGGCAGGTAAAGTGGTGGGGATCAATACGGCGATTATCGCCAGCGGCCAGGGAATTGGGTTTGCCGTTCCGATAAACATGGCAAAACGGATTATTGAACAGCTCAAAGAAAGCGGAGAGGTCAGCCGGGGCTGGCTTGGTGTTGGGATTCAGCCGCTTAGTGATGAGATGGCCGAATACTATGGAATTAAGGACGGGAAAGGCGCACTTGTGGTTGACGCTTTTCCGGATGACCCCGCATATAAAGCCGGCATCAGATCAAAGGACATTATTATAGAACTAAACGGGATGACGATTGAGAACAGCCGGGATCTAACCCGGAAAATAGCCGAAATTCCCGTTGGATCGACTGCTGAGATAAAGGTGCTCCGGGGAGGAAAACCCAAGACGTTTGAAGTTGTGATTGCTAAAAGAGACGATAAAAAGATTTTCGCAAAAGGGACCCAAAAAGAACAGGAAAGTGAACTGGGCATTCGCGTATCGAAAATAACACCGGAAATGGCTCAGAGATTCGGGATAAAAGAAGCCGAAGGTGTTCTGGTGCTTGGCGTCGAGGCGGAAAGCAAGGGCGCTGAGGCCGGCGTTTTGATTGGCGATATAATAAAGGAGATCAATCACCAGCCTGTCGGTACAGTAGAAGAATTCAGCGGCACCATTGGAAATATCAAAAAAGGGGATGCAATCAATCTGTTCATCTGGAGAAGGAACGCAGGGTTTTTAGTTGTCAAAATGATAAAATAAACGCCGTCGAAATCGACCATGGAGCTATGGGTAGCATGGTATAGCTTAAATGGATATTTTAGAAATAGTGCTCATAGCCGTTGGATTGGCCATGGATGCATCTGCTGTATCGCTCGTAGCAGCTGCTTCAGGATACATCAAAAATCCGCGCTCAGTTTTCCGATTATCGTTTCATTTTGGATTGTTCCAGTTTTTGATGCCCATTTTTGGCTGGGTGCTTGGCAGAAGTGTTGTTCACTATATCTCTTCGATCGATCATTGGATTGCATTTTGTCTGCTAGCCTTTGTCGGGATTAAGATGATTCGATCCGGACTGAAACCGTCGGAACAGAACCTGAAAAACGATCCATCCAGGGGTCACACACTGGTCATGTTAAGCATCGCAACGAGCATCGACGCATTTGCGATTGGGTTAAGTCTCGCTGTGTTGGAAGTCAATATTTGGTATCCCAGTGCTGTCATCGGACTTACAACCGCCGCGCTTTCTTTGGCGGCGATAAGACTCGGGAACCGGTTGGGAATAGTGTTCGGGCAGCGAATGGAAATCATCGGAGGGATAATTTTGGTTGCAATTGGTTCACGTATACTGCTATCTCACTTGATGATATAACAAAAAAAATGTGAATATTTATTGTAACCTCGGATTTTAAGTTAATGGGCGAAGCATAAATTAACCGAATTTATTGTTGGCGGAGAGGAATTGAATAATTTAAAAATTACCATATTGGGGAATGGTGGATGTATCAATGATGGGTTGCCGTATAATTCATTTCTCGTAAATAGGAATTTTTTAATAGAAGCTCCTCCCGACATTATGCTATCACTCAAGACATTGAATCGAGATATCGATCTGATCGACACCATTTTTATTTCTCATTTGCATGGCGATCATACGTTCGGATTACCCTTTTTGATTATAAATAAGTGGATGAAAAGCAGACAAGAGGGAATGCGTACCCCGCTCACCATTCTGGGCCCAAACGGTATAGAACCGTATGTCAAAAAGATCACGGAATATGCGTTTACAACCGCCAACCCTTGTTATGAATGGCTTAAACAGAATATTACCTTTAGCACCATCCAAAGCAATGTCGCCATGCCATTTGAAAATCTTAAACTTTCGTGTTTTGGATTGCGTCATGTCATAAAGAGTTATGGGTTCTTTCTCGAAAATAGACATGAAACGGTATTTTCGTACATTGCCGATACCACATGGTGCCGACAAGTCGAAAAGATATTAGAAAGGCGACCCCAAATAGTCTTTATCGATATGAATGGCGGTGAATCGCATGTTCATATTTCGCCCGAAGAGGTAATTGAAAAAGGATTGCCAATTACACAAGGCAAAACAACTTACTATGGCATGCATCTGGCCGAGGAATTTGGGCATCATGGTGCCCACATACAGTGCGGTAAACAAGGAGAAGAAATTATTATCCAATATTAGCCAAAACCGAGCAGAATACCATCTATAACCATCTGACCGAATAGTTTTCGATTTCTGGGATTTTTTCCATGAAAAAATCGGGCTTCAACTTCAAAATTGAGAGTCTTTTTTTATTTTATCCACCGCGTAAATTCTTTGGCAGATCCTCTCTCTCTTTTAAAGCAATTGACCGGTTCGTTGAGCGCCGGCCACCCGATAGCAGCCCCCATTATT
>DRHF01000084.1 GCA_011049715.1 Desulfobacterales bacterium | reverse complement strand
GAAATAACTTCGCAGAATTGGCGCTTAGATTTGGTTCAGATTTGGCTGATCCGAGAGAGTAAAACCACAGGAATAGCGAGCTATTTCGAGGATTTTGCGAGTGAGGCATCGGTCAAAGATGGGCTGAAGCTAAGATGCTAAAATGCGAAGTTATTTTTGCGCGAACCCTTAAGTTAGCCTCCTGCAATTGCAGGTAAGAATATAATTTCATCATTATTGTGAATTTTGGTATCGAATTTGTCCAGGGATCGGATATTTTTTTCGTTTACCATAATAACGACTTGATCATTTAGATCGCCTGTTTTTTTAATCAATAATTTTTTAATATCTTCTCCATATTTTTCGAATAATTTCGAAAACAGATCTTTAATTGTGGATTCATCTTCTAAATCCATATTTAACTCTTTGGCACCAAATCTATCCTTTAACAACGATAAGAAAGAAATTTTTACAGTAATCATATTGAATTATCTCCAAAATTGTATAGTGTATAGATTTTTAGGTGGTCGATATATTCAATAGCCTTGTTTTACTTTTTTGTAAACCCATAAGGTTTCCCGGAATTTTATTAACACCTAAAATCGCTCTATTTACTCAAGTTTCGCACCTGGTATTTTGAGAAAAGCCGCATCAGGCATAGGGTAAAAAGAAATTTTTCCGGAAAAAATTGATGATGATCGCTTTGACAACGGCACAAAACCTTTTAAGAGTTAGCATTCCAGAAGCAACTGATATTACGAAAGAAACCAGACCATCGCGTGCCTGTGCACGGAGATTACCTTATGGATTCCGGTTAACAACGGCTGCCTCATTGTTTTTCCAAAAAATTTTATTTACCCCACACCAGATGCGAGACCGTGCCCTATTGGGGGTGCGAAACTTGAGTATTTATTTTAAAGTCGTGGATGAGCACTAACTATCATAAATATTTTGAAATTGGATGATGAAAATGGAAAAAAATAGACTTTCTATCGGTCACCTTACAACCTGCTATCACTCTAACTTTATTTTAATGCAGGATGATGATTTGAAAACCCGGCTTAATACGGAAATGGAATGGAAAATGTTTGGAACAGGTCCGGAAATGGTGGCGGCCTTTCGAAACAATGAATTGGATATCGGGTACATGGGGCTGCCGCCGGCCATTATAGGAATAGAAAAAGGCGTAAAAATTAGGTGTGTAGCCGGCGGGCATGTCGAGGGAACAATTATGTGTGCCAAAAAGAAATACAAAGATGATATTCAATTAGATAATAATTTGTTTGAGGTACTATCCCAATTTAAAGGGTCGGCAATCGGCGTTCCCGCCAAAGGATCAATTCATGATGTAATCTTAAGCTTTTTCATCGAAAAATACAATTTACAGAATGAAATAGAAATTATTAATTACCAGCAGCCGGAAATTATCGCTTTGGACATGAAAAAAAATAAACTGGAAGGGGGGGTAGGAACTCCCTGTTTAGCTGTTTTTGCCGAAACCCTGTTAGAATCGCGTCTTGTCATTCGCGCTAATAATTTATGGGACAACAATCCAAGTTACGGTGTTTTTTTCCATGAGGATTTAATTGAAAAATACCCCAATTATGTGCTGGAATTTTTAGCCCTCCACAAAAAATCCGCCACCCTGATCCGGGAATCTCCAGATGTGGCGGCAAAAATAATAGCCGAGACAGTCGAGATGGCAACCGAAGAATACATCAAGAAGGTCTTAAGCATCTCCCCTAAGTATTGTATTGCGCTTTCTAACGGGTACGTTACATCGACGATGGAATTTGTCGAAGCCCTTCATAGATTAGGATATATTAAACGAAAGCTTGATATCGAAGATATTTTTAATTTCCAGTTTGTAGAAAAAATTCATCCGGAAAATCATCATTATTTGATAACCGAATAAAATTCCTATTCTTTCATTTTATCAGGCGCACTTTTCCGGGTGCGGCATACCAGATAAAAAAACAGGACAGCAATAAGACGACGATTGCAAGGTTAAAAGCCATATGATAGCTTTGGGTTCTGTCAAAGATAGACCCGCCCACCCAGGCACCCAAAGCTGCTGCAATCCCAATGCCAGCCTCCACAAACCCATAGATAAGGCCGAAAATCTTTCCTTTGAAAAGATCGGCGGATACAGACATGAACATCGGCGCTGTTACGCCCCAGCCCATGCCGAAAAAGATAAAATAGGTATAGATAAACAGCCTTAACCCAAAAGTTTCAAACAAAGAAAGGGAGCCGACACCGATACAACCACAAATAATCCCCATCGTATAGGTTAATTCCCGACCGATCCGGTCAGAGAGCCAACCCCAAAAAATACGAAAGATCGAGGATATAACGCCGACCATCGCAAAGACAAGTGCCGCCGTCATTTTATCCACCCCTTGATCAACCAGAAATTTTACATTGTGGACCACTATGATATATACCCCAATAATCGATAGGAAAGAAAATATGATCAGCGCCCAAAACCGGCCGGAGTGTATGACTTTTTTTATGGTCCATTCGTTTTCCGTATCCTTTTGGAGTTTATTTTTCAAACGTTCTTCCTGGGCCGTTTCCCAGTCACTGAGCCCGTCAGGATTTTGGCCGAGTTCCCTGGGTTTATGCCTTAAGAACAGAGCGTTGAGCGGCAGCAAAACGATGAGCACAAGCCCGCCGGTAATAATAAATGTCGTACGCCAGCCCCACATTGATATGAAGCTTTGGGATAAAGGAACCATTGAAAAAGTGCCGAGCCCCATCCCTGAAAGCGCAATGCCACTTGCCAACCCCCTTTTCTTTTCAAACCAATGGGCCAGGATCGCAGAGTAGGTGATAATGCCGATAGATGTAATCCCGGCTCCCAAGACCACACCATAAAAAAAATAGAAATCGGTGAGGGTTTTTATGGTGCTGCTGAGCACCAATCCCAGGGTCAAAATCAGAATACCGGGTATGACAACCCGGCGCGGTCCAAAGCGGTCGATCAGGCCTCCCACCATGGGCGCCAGAAGGGTGTAAGTAACCAGGGCCATCGATTGGACCCCGGCAGAACTCCCACGGTTCCATGAAAAATCTTCTAGTAAGGTAACATAAAAGACCGAGAAACTAGACCGGATGCCAAGCCAAAACGCCATCGACACCAATGCGACCGCCACGATAACCCATCCATAAAAGAATTCCCTACTGTTCATCTCCTTGTCTGTCATAACGATTAATCCGCTGCATATCCACCTGTGGTGAATTGCTTCTGCCCGGTCGATCGGGATAGAACTGCCTGAAAAACCAATAATTCATTAAGATTGTCAAAAATAAAATCCGGGTTTTCGCCCGCTTCAATATCATTTGAGCCGCATTGACTCAAGCGGATAAAAAGCAGTTTGAAACCAAACCATCGCGTGCCTGTTCACGGAGATTACCTTATGGATTCCGGTTCACAATGGCTGCCTCATTGTTTTTCCAAAAAATTTTATTTACCTCACACCAGATGCGGCACCGTGCCCTATTGGGGGTGTGAAACTTGAGTTATTATTTTAAATTTTTATATGGCGCATTCTTAGCTTTTGATCTATGAAGGTTTAGACCAAAATTTATCAGATTTGTCGATAAAACAGGGCCTTGGCAGATATGACAGAATTTCTTAGCGGCTTTACGCCCTTTAAAGCGGATGATGTCGAAAAGTACACGAAATTGGGATGGTGGGCAGGTATCACTTTTGGGGGTATCCTCGACAGGGCTGCAGAGACTTATCCAGATAAAGAAGCCCTGGTCGATGACAACAATCGCCTCACTTTCTCCCAGGTCAGGGATAAAGTCAACCGGCTTGCCGTCGGCTTGATGGGATTGGAAATCGCTGCACAAGAACGTGTTTTGGTCCAGCTTCCGAACTGGAACGAATTTGTTTTCGCCTATTTTGCGCTTCAGAAAATCGGAGCAATCCCTGTATTATTAATAGACCGGTACCGGCAACATGAAATCAGCCATTTTTTCAAGTTAACAAGCGCCACGTCCTGGATATTACCGGAGAAATATCAAAGAATAGACTATCGTCCTGTTATCGAGGCGGTTTTACAAGATCATCCCCAAACTAAAAATATTATTCTCGTCCGGGGAATACCAACGAAAAAATATCTAAATCTTGAGAAACTGATTGAGAATGCAGATTTAGCGGAAACAAATCTTTTCGAACTGAAAGATCAAAAACCGGACCCAATGCAGGTCGCCCATATGGGCCCGACCGGCGGTACCACGGGATTGCCAAAGGTCGCTCCCAGAACCCACAACGATTATCTGTGCAATGTAAAGTATGCCGCCAAAGCATGGGAATTGGATTCAGACGATACCTGTTTGCTCGCCGGCCCGGTGGGGCACGATCTCACGTTCAGTAAGGGGCTTTGTGCCGGTATTTTAACGGGTGGAAAATCAGTTTTTCTCGATTCCACTGAACCAAAAAACATATGTGAAACGATTGAACGTGAACGGATTACCGCAGTGGTTTGGGTCCCGGCCCTGGCCCGAAGATTGATTAATTTTGATCGGTTAAAAGATTATGACTTGAGCTCCTTGAAAAAGATGCACTGTGGTGGAGGTGCAAGCTCTCCTGACCTGATAGAGGCGGTGATGGAAAAGATCGGATGCAAATTTTTTAATGCCTACGGAAGCACCGAGGGTCAGAGTACCATGACCCGGTCAAACGATGACCTTGAAACCGTTTACCATACGGTTGGAAAACCGACCTGCCCCCATGATATATATAGGGTTGTTGATGGAAACGGGAAAGAACTCCCTTCAAATACACCGGGTGAACTCTTCGTCAAAGGTCCCGGCGTATTCAGTGGCTACTACAAAGCCGCTTTGGAAAATGAGGATGTATTTGCTAAAAATGGATTTTTTAAAACCGGTGATATTGCAAAGATCGATGATTCGGGCTGTATCACGCTTACCGGAAGAATGAAGGAAATGATTAACCGGGGCGGTGAAAGTATCAGTGCTGTTGAAATTGAGAATTTGATTATTTTGCACCCGGATGTGGAAGCCGTGGCTGCTATCGGCATGCCCGATCCTGAGATGGGAGAAAGGGTCTGCGCTTATATCCAGGCCAAACCCGGTATAACGCTTGAATTCGAAAAAATTATCTCATTTATTAGGGAGCAGGGAGCTTCTGTGCTTCAACTACCGGAAAGAATCGAATTTATCGATTCAATGTCGTTAACCGAAACAAAAAAACTGATCGACAAAAAAGTCCTGCAAAAAGATATCAAAAAAAAACTGGAAACCCTTTAAATAGATACACCCGATCCCAACTAGATGAGGGCTCGGGGAGTTTTTCAATCATCCGCTCCATGGGTTATCAGATTTTTAATCGTGTAAACTCGCCCATAAGGGTCTGTAAAGGAAAAACAGGAAATTGTTCTTTTAATAACAAACCGTTATGATTTTGATCAGTTAATAAT
>DRHF01000083.1 GCA_011049715.1 Desulfobacterales bacterium | reverse complement strand
CTTCAATACTTATTTTTTTCATGATATCATCCTGCAACCGTTTGGTTTTTAAACACCGAGCGTATTCCCCGCCCCGTCTATAAGCGGGACGGCAGGGTCCTTCAATGCTTCTTTGTTAGAATATGAATACAAAAGGTCGCCCTGGCGGTCAATAAAAAACGGTCAATATTTAAATGGGTTGATCAGGGGATTGATTTGAGATAAAAAGATCCGGTTTAATCACTGAGGGTTTCAAATCTGAGCTCACCGGATCCGGCTTGGTCCTGGGGAAAAGTATTTACCCCTGCAGCTGGGAGAATTTGTGCAGACGAGGAGAAGTGCAGATGCACTATGAAGGAAATATTATCAGACCACCGAGCGAGGCCAATAGCATACTCCTCCAGGTCACCGTCGGGTGTTCCCACAACAAATGCGATTTTTGCGGCACCTATATAATGGAGCGCTTTCGTATAAAACCGGAATCGATTGTCTTGGAGGACATTGCATTCGCGTCTAAAAACTTCGGGCGCCAGCGGCGACTTTTTCTCTGTGATGGGGATGCCCTCATCATTCCCCAGGGCAGACTGGTGAATATCCTCGTTGAGATTGAAAAACAACTTCCTTGGGTAACGCGCGTCGGTGTCTATGCCAATACAAAAAGCCTGAAAATGAAGACGCTAAAAGAGTTAAAGGAGCTTAGAACGCACGGTTTGGGTATCGTTTATATGGGGCTTGAAACCGGCGATGATATAACCTTGAGAAAAATTTGCAAGGGCGCATCGGCGAGTGACATGATTCAAATGGGGAAAAAAGCCAGGGCTGCAGGGTATAAACTATCGGTGACTGTGCTTTTGGGTATTGCGGGTAGAAACCGTTCACAGATGCACGCGGAGGAGACCGGAAAAGTGCTTTCCGCCATAAACCCTGAATACGTGGGGGCTTTGAGTCTGATGCTTATCCCCGGAACGCCATTGTATAGGGAATTTGAGGCTGGAGAATTCCCAATTCTCAAGCCGGATGAATTGTTGAGAGAGCTTCGCATCATGATTGCACATACCCATCTTTCCAAAGGGCTTTTCCATGCGAACCACGCTTCGAACTATCTCCCGATAAAGGCGAGGTTACCCAGGGACAAAGAAGGCGTTTTGAAACTAATTGATGACGCGATTGAAGGAAAAGTGGCTCTTAAACCAGAGTGGATGCGAGCCCTTTAGAGTGAATAAATCAGTAAAGAATGGTGGCTGCGTTATTTGCTTCATTTCCCCAATATTTTTTTTACTAATAAAAGACTGTCGGGCACCTTTGCTTTTTCCAAAATGTCTTGAATGGAAAGGAAACCCGCCTTGACAATAGCTGTTTTGGGTCTTGATGATAGCAGCTGGCTCTCTATGGTCTTCAAATCCGCCACGTATTCGGTCAGGGTGTCGAAGTCCAGCCCCAAATTTCCGGCCTGGATTTTCAGTTTAGCCAAAATCTGGTCAATCCTTTTGCAAACGGTCTCTTTAAGCGTCGGACCATTGCTCAATTCAAAAACGATATCGTCCGAAGCACCTGTTCGTTTTTCCTTTTCTTGCACTTGATCGACGCCGCCGGTCGTAATGGCGATGCTGCCAGCCAGCGTTCGTATTTCAATCAGTTCCCATCCTATGAGATTCTCGGCGATCTGTTTTGATCTATCTCTGTCCAGACCCAAATCGATGCCAATTTCATACATGGAGGCCTCTGCAGCCGGGTTGCCACTGGTCTTTTCGAAAAGTGCGATTAGAAAACGCTGATCAATCTCTCCAATCTCTGTGTGATTCATCTTTTATAATCTATCCCGTCCTTTGGTATATCTCCGATCTGATGATCATTTTATGGTTTGAAATTCTATGTGAATTGTTGTTTAATTGCAACCCGTACGCCATAGTTTCGTCGGATAATGAATAACATCTAATCGAGTTTCGACTCGATTCGTGTAAAACCACAAATAAACGGAGGTACAGGATTATGGGCATTTTTCTCGTGCAACACGGCAAGAGTTTGCCCAAGGAGATAGATCCGGACAGAGGCCTCTCCGAAAAAGGGATTGCTGAGGTAAAACAGATCTGCGAGATCGCCAAGACGTCCGGGGTAAAGGTTTCCGGTATCCATCATAGCGGGAAAACCAGGGCGCACCAGACAGCTGAAATCTTCACAGCGATCCTGGACCCTGGAGGGGGTGTTCAGCAAATAAGCGGGATGAATCCATTAGATGATGTTGCCGACTTTACAGCCATCCTGGACCCATTTGAAAATCTCATGTTCGTAGGCCATCTGCCATTTATGGAAAGATTAACCTCCCTCTTGATTACCGGATCCATCGAAATACCGGTTTTTAAGTTCCAAAACGGTGGCATCCTGTGTCTGGACAAAGACCCGGATGCCAAATCATGGGTGATCAGATGGTCGATTGTGCCGAACATCTAAAACGCAGAGGATACCACTTTTTTCTTTACTTGATTTTCCGTTATTGTTATTTAATGGTATACAAGTTTCGCATGACCAGTCCATAGAAGCGTTGCATCCGGCCTGGGACAAAAAAATCTGTTCACACCGGACCGAGTGCGGATTTTCTTAAAATCAAAGGCACGAAACTTGAGATTTGACTTTATTTTCCACCATATAACGATGTCTAATTGGGATGGACCTAGATGAATACGAGCAGGAAATTGGGAATCTTGGTTTTTTGTGGTGTGCCGGCCATCGTGGGAGGCGGTATTGTTTATGCTGCCTTTTCAAGTTATGCCCCGGTTTTTGTTTATGAAATCCTTCTATTACTAGTTGTCGGCGCATTTTTCAGCAAATAGAACGCCGGTCTCCCAGTTTACACAATACCTTTCTGGATGATAAGCTCAAAACTCCTTTTCCCTAAACGGAAGGTGAGTCTAGGATGATTTTCTAGTTAAATCAATTTCCGGAATATAATATAGTATTGCCGGCAATGCACCCCCAACAGATCAGGAGGAATTTACGGCAATAGAAGGACTTTATATACGATGGAAAATATATCGAACCGTGACATGATTTTGAAGTTTTTTTTAGCTCTATTTATCGTTTCCTTCATCCTGCTCGGTTGGCTAATATGGCCGTTTATTTCGATTATTATCCTGGCATCGGTTGTAACCGGCATATTCAACCCGGTTTTTAATTCATTTAAGAATAAAATCAACGCTTCTGTTGCCTCTCTTTTAACCTGTATAATTATATTTATCATTTTGTTTATACCGATTGTTTTCTTTGTAGGGATAATATCGAAAGAAGCCTATGACCTGTATCTCACGGCAAAAACTGCTGTATTAAGTGATCAGATTAAAACCCTATTTGAAAGTAGCAGGATACTTGAAAAAATAAATCAGATCCTTTCCAATTTTAATATCGTTCTTACCGGTGAAGAATTAAACAAGGCGATTTCGGAAATAGGCAAAGTGGTCGGCCTTTTTTTGTACGAACAGGCGAGCTCAATCGCTTCCAATGTTTTAAAGTTTGTCCTAAACTTCTTTTTTATGCTCCTGATTATTTACTTTCTCTTAATCGAAGGAAACCGGCTGGTTTCGTTCATTGTTGATCTTTCTCCGCTGCCGCGTGAGCAGAATGAGAAACTGATTCAGAAGTTTAAGGATATTGCCGGCGCGGTTCTGATTGGAAATGGTTTGGCTGGTCTGATCCAGGGTGCGTTGGGCGGGATTGTTTTTGTTGTTTTTGGGTTAAAATCACCTTTCATGTGGGGTTTGATCATGACCCTACTCGCATTTCTTCCCATTATTGGAATAGGAGCGGTATTTATACCAGCGGCTGTTTATCTTTTTTTGCAGGGACAGATTGGCGCCGGTATATTTTTTATTGTTTTTTATGTCATTTTGTCCGGATTTATCGAATATCTGTTCAAACCCAAACTTGTGGGAAAACGGGTTAAAATGCCGACTCTCCTTGTGTTTCTTTCAATCATGGGCGGTCTTAAAATGTTCGGAATCCTGGGTATCATTTACGGCCCACTCGTTGTAACCGCATTTCTTACATTAACCGATATTTATCTTTCCAGTTACCAAAACATAATTGAACCGGTCAAAACGATCGAAGAATGAGAATCGAACCGGAACAGGGGCACATTTTTCAATGTCATTAATCATCACACAATCGATGTTTCGCAGCTAATGACGAACAACTGTTAAACCATCATCACATCATCAGGTATAACTATGCTATTTAATGAGAAACTTATCGATATTAATATCGATAATGAAATGAAAAAATCATATCTCGATTATGCCATGAGTGTCATCATCGGCAGGGCCTTACCGGACGTGCGGGACGGCTTGAAACCCGTGCATCGACGCATTCTGTTTGCCATGCGCGAGCTTAAAAACGACTGGAACAAACCGTACAAAAAATCCGCCCGCGTAGTGGGTGACGTGATTGGAAAATATCATCCGCATGGGGATACGGCTGTTTACGATACGATTGTACGGATGGCCCAGGGGTTCTCATTGAGATATCCTTTAATTGACGGGCAGGGGAACTTTGGTTCCATTGACGGTGATCCAGCAGCAGCAATGCGGTACACCGAAATCAGGATGATGCGTCTGGCTCACCGGATGCTGGCGGATCTGGATAAAGAGACCGTCGATTTTAATCCAAATTATGATGAATCCCTATCAGAACCCTCGGTTCTCCCTGCAGCCATCCCCTGTCTCTTGGTAAATGGTTCAGCCGGCATCGCCGTTGGTATGGCGACAAACATCCCCCCGCACAATCTTTCTGAAATCATTGAGGGAATCAAAGCGCTCATCGACAATCCCGATATCACCATCGAAGGGCTGTTGAAGATTATTCCGGGCCCTGACTTTCCGACTGCTGGCATCATTTATGGTACCAAAGGGATTTATGAGGCATATAAGGGGGGGAGGGGCATCATACATGTGAGAGCCAGAGCCATTGTAGAGAAAGATAAACGTACCCAAATGGAAACCATTGTCATTACAGAGCTTCCCTATCAGGTGAACAAAGCTAGGCTCATTGAAAAGATCGCCGATCTGATGAAGAATAAAAAGATCGAAGGTATAAAATTTGTTAGAGATGAATCCGACCGAGAAGGGATGCGGATTGCCCTGGGACTTAAAAAAGATCAGGTGTCAGAGGTGATTATCAACCAGCTTTATAAACAGACGCAGATGGAGATAAGCTTTGGCATTATTTTTCTATCGATTGTGAATAAACAACCCGAACTTTTAAACTTAAAAGCGCTACTGGAACACTTCGTTCTGCACCGAAAAGAAATCATTATCAGAAGAACCCGTTATGATTTGAAGCAGGCGGAAGAAAGGGCCCATATTCTTCAGGGCCTTAAAATCGCCCTAGAAAACATCGATGATGTGGTTTTGCTGATCCGAAAATCGAAAACCCCGACAGAGGCTAAGCAGGCCCTTATCGAAAGACTCAGCCTGACTCCGACCCAGGCCCAAGCGATTCTGGATATGCGTTTGCAAAGGCTGACCGGGCTTGAGCGTCAAAAAATATTAGAAGAATTTAAACAAGTACGAAAAAATATCACCCGATACCGGGAGATCCTCGGAAGTGAGCAATTGGTACTCAATATCATTAAGGACGAACTTGTTGAAATACAAGGAGATTTTGGAGATATCCGTCGGACGGAGATCGCGGAAGAAACAAAGGAGATCACCCTTGAGGATATGATTGTTGAAGAGGACATGGTGGTTACCATTTCAAACAGCGGTTATATCAAGCGGAACCCGATTACCCTTTACCAGAGCCAGCGGCGGGGAGGTAAAGGAAAGACGGCCATGGGAACCAAAGAAGAAGATTTTGTTTCTTTTTTATTTGTCGCTTCTACCCACCATACCTTCCTTTTTTTCACAAACCTCGGAAAAGTCTATTGGCGAAAGGTTTATGAAATTCCCCAGGCCGGCCGTTTAAGCCGCGGCAAGGCGATTGTCAACCTTCTTCAACTGGATAGAGGAGAAAAGCTTACCACGGTCCTTTCGGTTTCGGAGTTTGAACCGGGATTTCATGTGCTCATGGCAACCAAGACCGGAACCATAAAAAAAACAGATATCATGGCTTTCAGCCGGCCAAGGACAGGCGGAATTATTGCATTGGGGTTGGCTCCTGGGGATGAACTGATTGCAGCTAGACTTACCGATGGCACTCGGAATGTCTTTTTGGGGTCTGCCATGGGAAAATCGATTCGGTTCCATGAGTCGGATGTTCGTCCGACGGGCCGCACGGCAACAGGGGTACGGGGAATGCGGTTGAGCCCGGGCGATCAGCTTGTTGGGATGGAGGTGTTAAGTCATGGCCAGACCCTTTTTACCGCGACAGAACACGGTTATGGAAAGCGAACTTCCATAGATGAATATCCGGTTTACAGACGTGGAGGAAAGGGCGTTATTACAATTAAGACAACTGAACGAAACGGTCAGGTGGTGGCCATCCTTTTGGCAGAAGAAGATGATGAGTTGATGCTCATGACAGATATCGGGAAAATCATCCGAATGCCGATTAGTGGCATTTCGGTTATCAGCCGGAATACGCAAGGTGTTAGACTCATGGGGATGGAGCCGGAAGAACGAGTGGTTGGGGCCGTCAGGCTCGCGGAAAAGTGAGACAAAGGGTGATCAATGGAACATAAAGGCGCCGGGCACAGGCAGCGACTTAGAGACAGATTTCTTTCCGCCGGTCTTTACGGATTTCACGATTATGAAATCATCGAACTCCTTTTAACTATTGGCACCCCGCGAAAAGACTGCAAGGAGGCTGCAAAAGCCGCTCTAAAGAGATTTAAAACCTTGCAGGGGGTTCTGGAAGCATCGCCCCGGGAGCTTTCCGGGGTAAAGGGGATTGGCCCAAAAAATCAGTTTGGAATCAAGTTGATTAAAGCTGTAGCTGACCGATATCTCGAAAAGAGGCTGGTACAGAAGGACGTTTTAAAAAACTCTAAACAACTTTTTGATTATCTTTACCATAGCATGAGAGATAACCGACGTGAATCCTTTAAAGCTGTTTTTCTTAATTCCAAAAATAAGGTGATTAGAAGCGAAACTCTTTCTGAGGGAACATTGAATGGGAGTTCTGTCTATCCAAGAGAGGTCGTCCTTGAAGCATTAAACCATCACGCAGCTGCAGTTATTTTTGCACACAATCACCCATCAGGAGATCCGACTCCATCCACAGAAGATGTTTCCATCACAGAGCAGCTTGTTTTTGCATGTAGGCTGATGGGTATAACGGTTCACGAACATATTATCATCGGCGATAATAAATATTTCAGTTTTGCAGATCAAGGGTATATTGCCAAAATGAACCGGGCATACGAGAAGCGGATCAAACCATAGTCTTAAAAAAAGTAACCAGGAAAACCAAATGCCCAACCCCCACTCCAGCGCCTTTAGAAAGGGAAAGCACCTCCCGTGTTTTGGAAAACTCGATGTCGTATTTCCAATTGGAGAGAACGGGTTTAGAAACACACCAGAGAACTGTCTGGCCTGTTTTTGCAAAACAGAATGTTTACGATCCGCGATGAATCGTCCGGAGGGGCTAAAGGTTCGTGAATCGGCTGTAGACCAGGCATATGAAGCAGGAATGATGAATTTTTTCGAACGGTGGTCCACCAAAAAAAACATTCATCGAAAGATTAAAGCAGAGCAAAAATACTGTAAAAGTTGATAATTAGTGCCCATCTACGACGTTAAAATAAATAATAGAGGTGTCCAATTCAGAAATGAGCAATTTTTGTTCTGATCAAGTTGAGCACATCTTATAAAAATCAGATGCGAAATCCCGCAAATTTTTGCGGGGGCCACACAAGGGTTTGTGGTGAGGCGTACGTGCTGTACGCCGCAACCGAAAACCCGCGGAGAACGCCGAACAGGGCAAAAAGGGCCATTTATGGATGGACACTAATTAGAAAAACACTCCGTAGTGGAAGAGGCGAGGGAGTCGAACATGAAATCGATAAAAGAAATAGAAATTTCAGACAAATATACACTGGTTAGGGTCGATTTTAACGTTCCACTGGATCAAAACGGCAATATTGAGGATGATTTACGAATAAGGGCGGTTTTGCCCACATTGAAATATGCCTTGGACCAGGGTGCAAAACTGATCATCGCATCCCACCTGGGGAGACCAAAAGGAGAGGTCGTACGAGGGCTTTCCCTTTCTCCTGTTGCGAGGCATCTGACCCGGCTTCTTGGAAAAGAAACCAAGATGGCGCCAGACTGTGTGGGACCTGAAGTAAGAAAGCTCATATCAAAAATGTCATCGGGGGATATTTTACTTCTGGAGAATTTGCGATTCCATCCGGGAGAACAGAAAGATGATGATACATTCGCGAAGGAACTCGCCGGACTTTGCGATCTATTTGTCAATGATGCCTTTGCCGTATCCCATCGCGCGAATGCCTCGGTTTCAGCCATTACAAAATATGCACCTGCTTCGGTTGTCGGTTTCTTACTGCAAAAAGAGCTTGCCTATTTCAGACATGCCATGAATGACCCGAAACGGCCGCTAACTGCTATTATCGGCGGCACAAAAGTTTCGAGCAAATTGGGGGCCCTGGAAAATATGCTGCGGCATGTCGACAGATTCATCATCGGCGGCGCCATGGCAAATACCTTTTTGAAAAGTTCGGGAGTGGATGTGGGAAAGTCAAGAGTTGAGGATGATCTCCTTGAGGTCGCACGATCGATTATGGAAAAAGCGGCGGAACGGGGAATTAAGTTTTATCTTCCTGTAGATGCAGTTGTGGCAAACAGAATCGATCCCGAAGCTGAAATAAAAATTGTACCTATCCAGGGAATACCGGCCGATTGGATGGCCCTGGATATAGGGCCTGCTACCTCCTTGCTCTATTCAGCGGTGCTGTACGACGCCAAAACGATTGTCTGGAATGGCCCACTGGGGGTTTTTGAAATGGATGCATTCAGCAGGGGCACGATGGCAATGGCCCATACGGTTGCCAACTCCTATGCACTCACCATTGCCGGGGGTGGAGATACCGGTGCCGCCATACGCCAAACCGGTGAAACCGAACGGATATCATATATTTCTACGGGTGGCGGCGCCTTTCTCTGCCTCCTTGAAGGAAAAATATTGCCGGCTGTCGCTGCAATAGAGGCCGCTGAACAAAGAGTTCAGCCATGAGATCTTTTCGAAAACATCCGGCAAAATCCGCGTGCCGAAACTTTACCGCATAATGGCCCCCGCGTCTTCTTCCAATCGGTATAAATTTTTTTTCATTTTCATTTTATGCATTGCGCTTTTGTTGGGGTATTTCTACCGAGTCCAACTCTGGGAAAAAATCACACACTATTATTTCCTTTTTACGAACAAAGATCAGATCGAGACCTTTATCACTTCTTTTGGCTCCGGAGCGCCGCTTGTTTTCATCCTCATCCAGATTCTTCAGGTGTTGTTTGCCCCCATACCAGGCGAAGCCACCGGGTTTATCGGTGGCTATCTCTTTGGAGTTTCCAAGGGATTTTTGTATTCCAGCCTTGGCCTAACTGCGGGGTCTTGGATTATTTTCGTTATCGGTCGACTCTTGGGTAAGCGATATGTGAGAAAACTTATTCCAATAAAACAGCTAAACAGGTTCGATCTGTTGGTCAAACGTCAGGGGGTTGTTGTTCTGTTTCTTTTTTTTCTCATTCCCGGCTTTCCCAAGGACTACCTCTGTTTTTTTCTGGGGTTAAGTGATCTCCCCAAAAAAGTATTTATAGTCATCACAGCTATCGGACGGATGCCGGGGACCTATATGCTCAGTCTTCAAGGGGCGTTCCTGTACGAACAGATGTACGGCCTTTTCGCCCTGATACTGGGGGTATGGGTTTTGGTTGCCCTTTTTGCCTATCGGTATCGAGAACGCCTGTATCGCTGGATTGAACGCTTTAACAATAAATGAGTGGAATAGGCGTTGACCTAAAAATGAAATTAAGGTATACTAATGGGACAAGTTATTCGCTCGCCTGAAGCATCTCCATTTGGATAGAGCAGGGTCTAACATTTAAAATGGCGGGGAGATAAAAGTGGCTTTCTGGAGTGTCAGGGAAGCGCTCAGTCAAGCAGATCGGTTAAGACGATCCTATTATGAGCTTTTGAGGGATGAGCTTGATCAATTCGTGCTTCAATACGCACTAATAGACTCCTATAATTTGTTTGTTGCCAGCAAAACACCTTATCCTTTTGTTGAAAAACGAGAGCTGAAACCCCGTGCTCGCATTCCGGTAGTGGAATATGGGTGTCAGAATGTTTTTCTTGTCCTTTTCGTAGAGGATACAATTCCTCCTGCCAACAAAAAGTACATTAGATTCTTCGATGATAACAAAACCACCAAGATAAATCTTTTACGTTCAGAAGCGTTACCGCTTGCCGGCAAATTTGACAGAAGCCAAAAATACCTTGATTCTGCTCATTTTTATAATTTTTTAAAGGTACTGATTCCGGTTGATTATGCTCTACTCATCCAAAGAGATCATACCAGCCGGTCGAAGAATCGATACAGCCTTTCCCATTTTCACGTTCGGATCGACTGGCCGATTGCCAATGCCGCTGAAGATCTGGCCCGAAATCTTCGCTACATATCAAAGGATCTTTATGAAAAGGGCGAAAAATACGCTGAGGATATTCAAAAAAAGTTTTTTGAATACTATGGAATTCCGATGATGGTGGGTGGGCGGCGAACCGCTGCCATTGTCGCTTCCCAGTATATGAAACGATTTCCCTTTATCACGACCGTTTATGCCGGAAGTTGCGAATCGCGATCGTTGATCCGGATTTCTGAAAGAGGGGTCTCAAAATCAATATTGATGAAATTTTCGACCCGAAAAATGGAAGAGATTGCAGAGACAAATGATCTTTCTTTAAAGATGTTTAAGAAAAATTATGTGGTTGTCCCGAGAAGAAAAGATAGTATCTGCATTTTTCAGACGACCTATGCACCTACCAGCCCCGCCCGACCGACCGACGAAGGTAAACTGCGGGAAATCAAGCCGGATTTAAACTGGATAACGGTCGATGCCCAGCATATTCTTCCCAAACCAGGCGTGTGGGGATTCCCCCCCATCCCATTGAATGTGATTTATTCTTGAGAGCTTCGCAATCGGTCCAGCTGTTGTGGTTTCCTTCATCACCGGATAGAAAGTACCCAGTTTGCCGATGCCTGAAATGAACAATTTTTTTTATCGGTGTTGTGTGGGTGCCGTGCCTTTTTTGAAAAGAGCGATAACTGCGCCGGGTGAATCATCTGAGACCCGCATCCCGGTTGTAGAATCCATCCGAATCTGTACGACATCATCCGGGATATCAAAGTGTTGATAGGGCTTATCCGCCAGGGCTGTTCTCATGAATTCCTTCCATATGGGGAGCGCCGCTTTTGCCCCGGTCTCCCATTTGCCCAATGTCGTGAAAGCATCCTGTCCCACCCATACGCCTGCTGCGATGGAAGGTGAGAAACCGACAAAGAGAGCGTCCTTATAATCGTTTGTGGTTCCGGTTTTTCCTGCGATGGAATGCCCAAGGTTCCTTGCTTTTTTCCCTGTACCCTCGTTGATAACCGCCTGAAGCATATTTGTCATTATGGCAGCACCCGCCCGGGACATGACCACCTTTTTTTCAGGTTTTACATACCAAATGATTCTGCCGCTGTGATCAAGGATTTCCATAACTCCGTAGGGTTTTATTTTTTTCCCCTGGTTAGGAAAGACCGAGTAAGCCGAAGTCAATTCCGTTAACGTAACGCCGGACGTTCCGAGGGAAAGGGAGAGGTTTTGTAAAAGGGGAGACCCAATGCCAAGGGTCTGCCCGAATTGAGCAACAGAGGAACTCCCCAGCATTTCGGTGAGTCTGACGGCGGGGATGTTTTCAGAAATGGCAAGGGCTTTTCGAAGGGTCATCTCACCCCGATATTTTTTGGAAAAGTTTTCCGGTTTCCAGTCTTTTCCATCCTTTCCCCCTTTAAATACAATGGGGGCATCAAGGATCATCTGGTTTTGTGAAAAACCCTTTTCAATTGCAAGGGCATAGACAATCGGTTTGAATGCGGATCCAGGTTGTCTTCGTGCCATGGTTGCCCTGTTGAAGGCGCTTTGTGAAAAATTTTTCCCCCCCACCATGGCCAAAATTCCGCCTGTCTTTAAATCCAAGGCAACCAGGGCGCCTTGAGGGTCGGGATTTTCTATCTGTTGCTGTTGCATACGTGTTCCGAGAGCTGTCAACCCATTGTCTATTGCATCTTCGGCTGCTTTTTGCAGTTCGTACGAAAGCGTTGTATAGATGGTGAGCCCCTCTCTATAGAGAAGGGATGAACCGAGATCGGTTTCAAGAGATTTCTTTACATATTCTAAAAAATAGGGAGCTTTGGCTAAGTGTTGATTTTTTTCTTTAAGGACAACGGGTTCATCGATCGTCCCCTGATAAGTGATTTCATTGATAAGACCGATTTGGAACATCTGTTTCAGAACCATGTTTCTGCGTTTTTTGGCAAGCGTTTGATTGATCAAAGGGGAATAGCGGGACGGTGCTTTGGGCATGGCGGCAATTAAGGCGCACTCGCTCAGATTTAAATCCTTGACCGATTTTCCGAAAAAAAGGCCGGCTGCCGATTCAACCCCGTATGCGCCACTGCCAAAATAGACCTGATTTAGATATAGCTCCAGGATTTCATCTTTGGTATACCGCCGTTCCAACTGGAAAGCCAAGATCGCTTCTTTGATTTTCCGTACCAGGCTCTTTTTTGGTGTTAAAAAAAGTGTTTTAGCCAGCTGTTGGGTGATGGTGCTGGCTCCCTCAACGAACTCACCTGCCCATAAATCTTTGATGATGGCCCTGAAAATACCTTTCAAGTCTATACCGCTGTGTTTATAGAAGCTTCTGTCTTCGGTGGCAACCAAGGCGGATTTAAGATATTTTGGGATCACTTCAATCGGAACCGGTTCTCTTTTTTCCAGAAAAAGCTCGGTTAGGAGCACCTTATCTGCCGAATAGATTCGAGTAATGGCAGATGGTCTATAGTCTTCGAGGGCGCGAATTTGAGGGAGATCATGGGTCAAGGCCAGAAATGCACCAGTTGTAATTCCACAAACGGTCGCTCCCAAAAAAATAAGAAAAATGATTGTTTTCTTTTTTAAGGTCTTTGCCATAAACTCCATTTCCCTTTAGGGGGAAAATTACCTTTTGCCTCAATTTTAGTATTTTTTGTCATATGCTGAATAAATCTAAATCCGCAAGCTTGACTGTCATCCGATGTGGCAGTACATATCCGGAGATTACTCTATGGTTTGCAATGTTAAACACCATAAGATCCATCAAAGGAGAACCGAAATGACCCATCATCATCACCCGCCCGATCACCGGGAAATTGAGAGTATATTATCATTTGATGAAAAATTGAGCAAACTGCTGAAGCACTGGTTAAAGCACAACGAGAGTCACGCCGAAACATATCGAGATTGGGCAATAAAAGCAAAAGAGAACGAAATGCCGGAAGCAGGCGCTCTGATAGAAGATGCAGCCGATATGACCCGGTTGATTAATGAAAAATTTGAAAAAGCAATCCACTTCATAAAACATAATCAAAAAGAGCAGTAAAAAGAAATTCTGATACTTGACCTAATCTTGACAATCTCGTAAAAAGTCATTTGCGAACATCTTTGAGCATTTTGGGATAAAGCGTTTTGATAGGTGGTACGTTAAGAATGTTCCGCCGCAGGCGGATTTGATCCGCCTTTGGCGGAGAGTTCTTGAAATTTAGTATCACCTCTCTAAACGCCCCAAAATGGTCATTTAGAGAGCAATATGGTCTTTTTACGAGTTCATCAATCTTCATCATATCATAGTTTTGGTTTGATCGGTGCATCAAAAAAGATCAAAAAGGGAGGTTTTATGGGAAAGACAATTGCAGAAAAGATATTTGACTCACACCGGGTGGATAACCCGTCAGATGATATTTTCGTTCTTAAGCTGGACGCCGTGTTTTGCCATGAAATTACAACACCATTTGCAATCGATGACCTGGTCAGGCGGGGCAAAGATAGGGTGTTTGATCCGGCTAAAATCAAAGCGGTAATCGACCATGTCTCTCCTGCTAAGGATTCCAACACCGCCACCCAGGGCAAGATTATCCGGGAGTGGGCTATTCGTCACAAAATTCGGGATTTTTTTGACATTGGCAGAAACGGCGTTTGCCATGTTATTTTTCCGGAAAAAGGGTTTGTACGCCCCGGCTATACGGTGATTATGGGAGACTCCCATACCTGTACCCATGGAGCGTTCGGCGCGTTTGCCGCCGGTGCGGGAACCACCGATCTTGCAGTCGGGATCCTCAAAGGCGTCTGCGCGTTTCATTACCCCAGTACCATTAAAGTCAATCTCACCGGGAAAACTCTCGATGGTGTCTTTGCCAAAGATATCATTTTGTCGATTATCGGGCGGCTGGGCCTAAACGGCGCAACCAACAAAATCATTGAATTTACAGGGTCTGTTGTCGATAAAATGAGCATGGAAGCCAGAATGACCTTGTGCAACATGGCTGTGGAAGCGGGTGGTACATGCGGAATCTGTTATCCGGATATGACAACCGTGGATTATCTCTGGGAATTTATCCGGGATGAATATGAAAACAAAACAGTTGCCCTTGAATCCTTTAAAAAAATTATCTCAGATCCGGATGCCATTTACGATGATGTGATTGAACACGATATAACACGTTTAGCCCCACAAGTGACTTTTGGATACAGACCGGACCATGTCAAACCGGTAAAGGAGATGGAAGGGACAACAGTCGATCAGGTTTATATCGGTTCCTGTACCAATGGCAGAATAGAAGATCTTCGGGTGGCTGCAAAGGTTTTAAAGGGGAAAAAGATAAACGATAGCGTCCGAGCCATTGTTTCTCCAGCGACCCAAAAAATTTATCACCAGTCACTTAAAGAAGGGATATTGGAGATATTTATGGATGCAGGATTTTGCGTTACAAATCCGACATGCGGGGCCTGTCTGGGGATGAGCAACGGCGTCCTCGCAGAGGGGGAGGTCTGTGCCTCTACAACAAACCGCAACTTTAACGGCCGTATGGGCAAGGGCGGAATGGTTCATCTGATGAGCCCGGCGACCGCAGCCGCCACAGCCATTGCGGGATACATCACAAATTCCCAATTTTACACAAACTAAAGGTATACAAAATGAAAAATTTCAGCGGTAACATCCTTTTTCTGGATCGATCGGATCTCAATACAGATGAAATCATCCCGGCAAAATACCTGACGGCTATCTTCAAGGATGAGCTCAAGCCCCATCTTCTGGAAGATATCAAGCTTGATGGATTCGACCCGCAAAAGCATATCAAAGGGAAAAATGTCATTATCACCCAGGCAAATTTTGGATGCGGATCTTCAAGAGAGCATGCGCCATGGGCACTTGAAGTAAATGGCATTCATCTTGTTATCGCAAAAAGCTTTGCCAGAATTTTCAAACAGAACATGTTTAACACCGGTATGATGGCGGTGGCCCTTCCGGCCCATGTTATCGACGATATATTTACAATGTTTAAGGGGAAAAATACCAGTCTGGAGACAGATCTTGACAAAAACACAT
Source organism: Desulfobacterales bacterium (assembly GCA_011049715.1). Classification (GTDB taxonomy): domain Bacteria; phylum Desulfobacterota; class Desulfobacteria; order Desulfobacterales; family UBA2156; genus UBA2156. The sequence goes on along the minus strand of DRHF01000083.1, from coordinate 30,011 downwards.
TTCAATTAAAGACCGAGGGCCAGGAGAAAAGGTTCCCTTTTACCATCTCCGAGTTTGATCGTGCGCTTGTGGCAGCCGGCGGATGGCTGGAATATGCTGACGCGAAATACTAAATCGTTTCATCCCTATGTTTGTGAGCATCCAACACAAACGTCTCGATTGACCAATGAGTCTAAATCAAAGCTTTTGGAGGTGACAAATGGGTAGAAGCGATACCAGCAGGGGAGAATGCCGTTTTTGCAAAAAGAGTTTCTCGGGGAGAGGCTTTGGAAAACATTTATTGACCTGTCCCGGCAAAAAAGAGCGAGATGAAAATTTAAATGAGAAGAAAAGGAAAGGCGATATATATTATATAAAAATAGCGGCATATGGCTTCTATTGGCTTCATGTTGAAATAAAAGGCAGTGCAACCCTTTTGGATCTTGATGAATTTTTAAGGGAAATTTGGGTGGAATGTTGCGGGCATTTGAGCCAATTTACAATTTATGGTGAAAGATACTCAAGTTATGAAGAAGAGGATGATTGGTGGGGGGATGCACCAAAATCGATGAAGATATCACTCGGCAAGGTGCTGGATGTTAAAGATAAGTTTGACTATGAATATGATTTTGGGTCGACGACTCATTTAGCCCTGCAGGTTTTGGATATAAGAAAAGGCTTTATTAAGGGAAAAATCAGAATATTGGCAAGAAATAACCCGCCGGTGTACATCTGTGAAAAATGTAAAAACATTGCATCTCAAACCTGCCAGGCCTGTTGGGACGATTTTTGTGATAAATGCATCGAGGATCACGGATGCGATGAAGACTATGCCATGCCGCTTGTCAATTCGCCCAGAACCGGCGTGTGCGGATATGTTGGAGATGCCTATTAAGTGACAAACGCTTGAAGTCTTATATGGGGTACAGCCCGTACCGACCCTCCCGGATAAACCTGCTCAACTTCAAAAAGACCGGTAAAATATTTGACACTTGAGGTTTTTCGTTATACATTTTTCGTAAACGTTTAACTTTTAAAGGGGTTAATTATGAATACCGTAAAAGTATTAACAAAAGGGCAGATCGTAATCCCTGCACCGATTCGAAAAAAGTATGATATTCATCCGGGGAATTCTCTCCAGATATTTGAATACGGTGACCTCATCTATCTGGTCCCACCGGCCAAAGATCCCATAAACGATGCCATGGGGTGTCTTCCCGAAAACCCTTCCCTGTCTGAAACACTCTTGAAGGAACGAAAGAAGGATTTTGCCAAATGAAATCCGGCTTTCTGTTTGACAGCCATGCACTCCTTGCTTTTTTCCAAAAAGAGACCGGTGCAAAAACCGTTTATAATATTCTTGAAAGAAGCAGGCGGCAACAGATCGATCGTCTGATCTGTGTCATTAATTTGGGTGAAATCATCTATGTAACAAAAAAGCATTTTGGCGACAAAAAGAAATTGGAAATACTGGGACGCATTCATCAGCTTTCATTTAAGGTTCTTCCTGTTCCCGAGTCAATCGTTTATCAGGCGGCGGAGATTAAAGCAGAATACCCGTTATCCTACGCCGACTGCTTTGCCGTGGCCTGTGCCATGGCGCATGAAGCGACCATTGTCACCGGAGATCCTGAATTCCGGAATGTTGAACATTTGGTTAAGATCGAGTGGATTCGATAGTGTCCATCCATAAATGGCCTTTTTTGCCCTGTTCAGCGTTCTCAACGGGTTTTCGGCTGACTCAGACAGACCATCCAAGTTTCCTTCAAGGTTCATATCGCTTGCTTGCAGATGCTTGATGGAAGGCAAAATCACCAGAGGTACTTTTTCCGCCTCAGGTTTTACCCACCACTAATATCACCTTGATAATTCGTGCTGAAAAAGTGCTGAAACAGGTAATGAGTCCAAGCAGGAAATGATGAACAAAGAATTAGATGTTGTTGTTATGCCGAACGGCTCTTTGCAACTCGAATGGACAGATACACAAGATGCCGTAAGCATAAGCAGCAGGCTGTTACAGAAGGAAATATACAAGCGGTTCACTGCCGATATTGATTCATGGCTCCTGGTTTTGGGATTTTGCGATCAACAGGTCTCGCTTTCTCCTTCCCTTAATTACTGGAGGGATTTTACCGGGGTTTTTGCTCAAGAACTCTGCCGGACACCTGATCTGGAAGCACTTCGCCATAAAGCCAATGTTTTGATTAGGCAAGATGAGCTGAGGGGATATCTGGATCAGGCCCCGTTGATGGTCGGTTCGGAATACCTGAGCCCAACATTGCTTGAAGCGGTATGGTCAAGATTAAACACCGCATTTACCCTCGCGATTAAATCATATTCCGGAACCGTAGATGATTTTATCAGGGCATACAGCCCCAATGTGCATCTTGTGGGCAGGGTGTTTTTCCACCTTGTTGAAAACAAGGATGAGGATTATCCCTTTGCCTTTATGGCAACCTATTCCACCAGGTTAAACAATAAAGGAAGATCCAAACATCTTCCTCTGAAACATGCGTTGGAGGAATATGGCAGAGAGAATGAAAAGCTACTTGAACTTCTTGCAACAGTTCATACGGCAGCGAAACAGAGTCCTTTTATTGCCGACCTCCTTGAAACCGGGGACCTGTTTCATCCTCTTGCCTGGACCTCAAGCGAGGCATTTTCATTTTTAAAGGAAATTCCCGTTTACGAAAAATCTGGTATTTTATGCCGTATCCCGAACTGGTGGAAAGGCAATGCATCAGGCGTAAGGCTGAATTTCAGCGTGGGTGACAAAAAGCCGTCTTTTGTCGGCATGGATGCAATCTTGAATTTCAATGCCGGCTTATTTCTCGGGGATATGCAAATTTCTGAAAAGGAAGCACGGCAGTTATTAAATGAATCGGAAGGGCTCGCTTTTATAAAAAACAAATGGGTGGCAGTGGATCCGGAAAAGCTGGAACAGGCACTAAAGGCTTATGAAAAAGCAAAAAAAATCATGGGTAAAGAAGGGCTAAGTTTAAGAGACGCCTTGCGTCTGCAACTTAATCCTGAAAAGTTTTTGGATATTCAGGCAATAGATATAGACAGCAGCGTCTCAAACGGAAAATGGCTGGAATCGGTCATCTGCAAGCTGCTCAAACCGGATCTAATCACTTCCGTAAAACCTGACAGTACATTCAAGGGCGAGTTGAGGGGATATCAACAAAGCGGTCTAACCTGGCTTTATTTTTTACATTCACTTAGGTTTGGGGCCTGCCTGGCTGATGATATGGGTCTTGGCAAGACCATCCAGGTACTGGCCTTTTTAAACAGATTAAAGTCCAATTCAAAAAAATCAGGCAAACCCGGCAAGGCCAGCCTGCTGGTAATTCCGGCATCCCTTATTTCTAACTGGGTCAATGAAATCAAGCGGTTTTCCCCTGAGATTAAATTTCATATCGCACATCCTACGGCGAATTCAGAGCAAAATGCAACGCCTGGAAACAAAAAATCACCGGATGTATTTGATCTGGATACTTTTGATCTTGTTATAACAACTTATACCCTGGTTCAAAAATATGAATGGCTTCAATCCTATTCGTGGAATTACCTGATTTTAGACGAGGCCCAGGCAATAAAAAATCCCGGGACAAAACAGACCAGGGCAATAAAAAAACTCACCGCCGGCAACAGGATTATCATGACGGGAACCCCCATCGAAAACCGGTTGACAGATATATGGTCATTATTTGATTTTTTAAACCCTGGATTGCTCGGAAACTTTAAGGAGTTTAAAAAATTTTCAAAGGATCTGAAAAATGATCATTCGGGTTATTCAAGATTGCGCAGGCTTATCAGCCCTTACATTCTAAGAAGGTTGAAGACCGACAAGTCCGTTATTTCGGATCTTCCGGACAAAGTTGAAATGAAAACATACGCGGCCTTAAGTAAAAAACAGGTTCTTTTATATAAAAAAATGGTTGAAGGGATAAAAATAACCATCGCTGAAACAGAAGGGATTCAAAGAAAGGGGATAATCCTTTCCTCGCTCATAAAATTCAAACAGCTTTGTAATCATCCGGACCAGTTTCTCGGGACTGGAGAATTTGAAGAAAAAGAGAGCGGCAAGTTTTTAAGGCTCCGTGAAATCTGCGAAACAATATATGAAAAAAGAGAAAAGGTCCTGATTTTTACGCAATTTAAAGAGATCACGGAACCTCTCCATGATTTTTTGGAGAATATTTTTAAAAGAAAAGGTCTGGTCCTGCACGGAAGTGTAGCAGTGAGCAAAAGAAAAAAGCTCATTGAACAATTCCAGAGCCGGGATTATCAGGCTCCATTTATGGTCCTGTCCCTGAAGGCAGGCGGTGTGGGGTTGAATTTGACGGAAGCAAACCATGTCATTCATTTTGACCGGTGGTGGAATCCAGCCGTTGAAAACCAGGCGACCGACCGTGCCTTCAGGATCGGGCAGAAAAAAAATGTTATTGTGCACAAGTTTTTGACCAAAGGTACTGTGGAAGAAAAAATCGATATGATGCTGGAGGAAAAATCCAGATTGTCCGAGGATGTTATTTCCAGCGCCGGCAATGCCTGGATGACAGAAATGAAAAATGATGAGTTGATTGATCTCTTTAGATTGGGGTTGTAAGTCGACAGGAGGTAATTGTGAGCTATTGGGAATATTACCCGCGTTATGTATCAGTTGCGGAGAAAAAGGCAAAAGCGACTAAAAAATTAAACCAGCTAAAAAAGAAAAACCCCGGCATTAATCCGATTATGATTGCAGGAAGCTCCATCGCCAGGACATGGTGGGGTAAGTCATGGAATCTCAACCTTGAACGGTATGCGGATTACAGCAACCGCATTGGCCGGGGAAGGAATTATGTGCGTCATGGCGCGGTGCTGGATCTTCAGATAAATTCAGGCAAGGTCGAATCCATGGTTCAGGGATCCAGGTCGAAACCTTATTCTGTACGTATTAAAATAAAAGCCGTTAATAAAAAAATCTGGCAGGAGATCAAGGCCGCTTGCGGGGGCAAGCTGGATTCGTTGCAGGGGCTCTTGGCCGGGAAATTTCCCAAAGCGCTGGGTGATATCTTCATGGCGCAGGGGAAGGGGTTGTTTCCATCGCCAAAAGAAATAGAGTTTTCTTGCAGTTGTCCTGATTGGGCTTACATGTGCAAACATGTGGCTGCAACCTTGTATGGAACAGGCGCAAGGCTTGATGAAGATCCGGGGCTGTTTTTCAAACTAAGAAAAGTCAAGATGAAAGATCTGGTAACCGGAGCAGTGAAAGACAGCGCCCGCAAATTGCTCAAAAAGGCAAAAAGGAAAACAGGAAGAGTCATTGCCGACTCTGATCTTGCGGATGTGTTCGGTATAGATATGGAGGGGCCTGTGGATTCCAATAAGAGAAAAGCGAAAGGTGCAAAAAAAACCTCGAGAACCAAAAAGCCTTCAAAAGGTGCAGCTAAAAAAATTAGGACAAGATCTACAGCCGGAAAGCCCGGAAAAAAAATAATGACCAGAAAGGCGGCGCCGGCAAAAAAAGTCGAACCCCCATTTGACACGGTTGTGGGAATGGTCAGAAGAAGCAGAAAAGGCGTTACCGTAGCTCAGATTAAAGAAAAAACCGGGTTTGATGACAAACAGATACGAAATTTTATCAATAAGGCCAGGAGAGAGAGCAGGATTAAGAGCCGAAATAGAGGTGTTTATGTCAAATCCTAATATCATTGTTTTGACGTACAGACAACTTTACCGTTTTCAGCATCTCACCGAAAAATGGAACTATTTCAATGGGCTTAAAAGAAAGTTTCAGTGGACCGCGAAAAAACGGTAACGCCAAAAGACAGACAGCCGCTGAGTATTTGAAAGAATTAGAAAAAATAGGCATTTTAAAAAGCAAGAAGGTGGGCACCGCCAAATTATACTTGAACGTCAAGCTTTATGAGATGTTATCCAATTAACCTGTCGATGCTGTCGACATATGATCAACCATATGTTTAAATTTTTGTAATATTTCGACATATAATCCTTTGTGTGTCGAAATTGCAGACAATCCCTCACGAGAAAGATCATTTTGATAACTTTCAAGCAACATTTCACTAATACAAGCTATTAAGCAATTCCGACGGAGCATGGATGTGAAATTTTCGTGACGCTGTCGAGACAATCGGCATGGACGTTCGCAAACTCGCGCTAATCAAAACTCTATTGATAAATCGAAATGATTAACACGCTATGTTAATTCTTTTGTTGCAATCCGTTCGATATGGTAATATACTTTAGAACAAAAAGGTTGCAGAAAATCTGCAGCAATGCAAACGAATCAGTCAAAAAACTCGGTCCGAAGATGGCTCGGAAACTTCAGCAACGGTTGATGGAGTTAAAAGCCGCATCCTGTTTGGCTGACATTTCGAAGGTACCGCCTCCGCGATGTCACCCACTGTCAGGTGATCGTGATGGGCAGTTGTCCGTGGATCTCGAACATCCGTATCGGCTTCTGTTTGTTCCGGCAAATGACCCCATATCGGTTACACAAGATGGGGGGCTGGATTGGACAAGGGTTACCGAAATTGAAATTGTCGAGATTGGTGACACACATTAAGCTGTGTCCAGCCAATGAGAGTGGATACAAATAGGGGGTGCAACTATCATGTTGAATGCAAAAAAAATCTATGGCTTTGAGCCTGATTATGCGATTCCTCCGGGAGAAACGCTTAAAGAGGTTATGGAATCGCTAAATATGTCTCAGAAAGAACTGGCCATTCGCACTGGTCTGACTGTACAGTCGCTCAACCGTATTTTCAAAGGGGATCAGCCCATTTCATATGAAACCGCCAACAAGCTTGAATTGGCCACCGGTGTTTCGGCAGGGATGTGGAACAATCTGGAGGCACAATATCGGGAACAGTTGGCTAAAGCCAAGGAACGAAAGCAGCTTGGAACCGATCTCGACTGGTTGAAAACGATTCCCACCCAGGAACTTATCCAGCGTAACGCCATTGAGTCTCAAAAAGACAGGGTGCTTCTTTTAAGAGAGACATTAAAATTCTACGGGTTGAGCAGTGTGGCGGCATGGAGAGATATTTGGGCAAAACCGGCAGTTGCAGCGCGGCGCTCACAGTGTTTTGAGACCCATCCGGGTCCGGCATCCGCATGGATCAGATTGGGAGAAATTCAGACACACCAGATTGATTGTCTGCCTTTTAATAAAAACACTTTCATCCGGGCCGTAAAAAAAATTCGTTTGCTGACCGTCAAGGATCCCGAAGAATTTATTCCCGAAACCATTCAACTTTGTGCAGCTACCGGTGTTGCCTTGGCGTTAGTTCCGGAAATGCAAAAAGTACCGTGGCATGGGGCCACAAAATGGCTGTCAGCGTCAAAGGCAATGATTCTGCTCAATCTTCGTGGCAAGATGGAAGACCAGTTCTGGTTTTCTTTTTTCCACGAAGCCGGTCATATTCTTCACGACAGCAAAAAGGATCTTTATATCAACGACGGCAGTATAGATGACCCGCGTGAGCACAAAGCAAACGAGTTTGCTACAGAAATTCTAATCCCTCGTGATCGAGACCCGGAAGTCGCCTCATTTCGGACAAAAACAGAAGTAATTCGTCTGGCGGATGAGCTTAAGATTTCCCCGGGAATTGTCGTTGGGCGTTTTCAGCATCTAACCCAAAAATGGAACTATTTCAATGGGCTTAAACGAAAGTTTCAGTAGGAGAGTGCCAAAACTGATCTGAGGAAGTGATAATGGATACCGATGATCTAACACCGATGGCCTATGAAAGCATCGTTATTGCGAACGGGATCTCCGATTATCTGAAATGTGATTTGGGGGTACGAAGTGGAAATTATAAGAATGAAGATGCCTACCTCAATGGGATCTTGAAATTTGTTCGAAAAATAAAGTATGATCCCGAAGATTATTTGGATTACTGGAATCTTTGGAATGAATTGGACCTGAGGGTTTTTGTAAAAGGATTAAAAGGGCTGGAGAAACATATCTTAAAGACAATCGATACACAATTTGATCAAAGAGGGGATGTCCCCGTTTATTGAAACCTGTTGAGGATTGCTTTCTCGCCGGCGCTTCCTCACGCTTTCACAGAACATGGGGCGATTACGGCCGCAAGTGTTCTTAATACCTCACGCGCTATTGAATCCAGCATCTTCGTCGTACGTGCATTCGTCGGACTCCGCCAGATATTGGCGACACATAGGGACCTGGCTCGAAAACTTTTGGATCTTGAAGCGCACCTGAAGGATCACGACCAGCAGATCGAGGCCATTTTTGAGGCTATCCACCAGCTAATGGCCCCGCCTGAAAAAGCGAAAAAGAACAGTTATAAAGAGTCAAGAGCAGACTTGACCTGTCAACAAAAGGGTCTATTCGAAAGAATTAGAAAAATAGGCATTTAAAAAGCAAGAAGGTGGGTGCCGCCAAATTATATTTAAAAATCAAGCTTTATGAGTTGTTGTATCATTAACCTGTCGATGCTGTCGACACATGAGCATTCATATGTCGAAATTTAGGCAATATTTCGACAAATCGTCCCATGTTCAACGATCTTGAACGGTTTCTGCATATCGATGACCCCCCATTTACCTTCCCAACTGGTCTCGTCTAGGAAGACAGTACCAAAATCTATTAGAATGTTCCGCTCGCCCATCCTAAGGGAAAAATAAAAAATTTCATTAAGCAATTGACAAGGAGATAAGAATTTCTTATATAATTTCAAATATAATTAATTCGATTATAATAAAATTATATTTCAGAGGGAATATTATGATATCCGAAGAAAAGAAAAAAACGATCCTGGATAAACGGATTATGGCTGCAAGAGAGGCCGCCGGTTTTTCCATTACTCAAGCGGCTCAAAAACTGGGTTTTAACAACTATCAAACGCTTTCTGCCATTGAGAAAGGAACGAGGAAGATAAATGCCCATGAACTGGTTATGATGGCCCGTTTATATGGAAGGAGCCTGGATTATTTTTTGGAAACGGACGTTTCTTCCGATCCTGTACCCTTGTGGAGGAGGAAGACGGAAACAGATATAAAACAGGTGCAACGCCAATTTCTATGCTTTCTGAAAAATTATAGTAGAATGGAACGGCTGCTCGATCTAAAGCGGCGATGGAAAGATATTCAAAAAAATTATGATAGAGATGATTTTGCCGAAAATGGCTTTGAACGCGCGGACAGGCTCGGCACTGAGATTCATCATTTTCTCGATCTGGGTTCTCGTCCCTCTTCAAATCTGCTCAATGTCCTCGAAAACAAACTTCGTTTCAAAATTCTGCATATGCCGTTGGACGATGGGGTTTCGGGTGCCAGTACTGTTGACAACACCTTAGGCGTAGGTATCCTCATCAACGCCAATGATGCACCATGGAGAAGAAATTTTGACTTGGCCCATGAGCTATTTCACGTCATCACATGGAATGTTTTCTCTGCCGAAGAGATTGGCACTGGTACAAAAAAAACCAGGCCGGAAAAATACGCAGATATCTTTGCTTCAAACCTGCTCTTACCTGAGGTTCATCTCCGTGATTTACTCAATGAAACAATTACCAATAATAATGTTAAATCCATTGATATCATTGAGTTAGCAAAGGAATTCGGTGTTTCAACTTCGGCAATCCTTTGGAGGTTAGTCAATCTGGAAACAATAAAAAAATCCCGGGCACAAAAGGTACTGGATAACCAAAAATTTCGTAATCTGGATCGCACTCGACGTCGAGGGTTGTATGTCTCAGACAAGCCATCCAAGTTTCCTTCAAGGTTCATATCGATTGCATGCAGATGCCTGATGGAAGGCAAAATCACGAGAGGTACTTTTTCCGAATATCTGGAAATAGATCGGGCTGACATCGATTCGTATCTGGAAGATTTTGGATTTATAGAAGCAAACTATGCGAAAATTGCTGCTGCTTGATGCAGACGTTGTCATTGATCTTCATGCACTTGGTTTGTTCGGAAAAATAAGGAAAACGTATGATATCTCTTTAACCCGAAATGTTTTTCAGGAAGCAAAATATTACAAAAGAGGCAGAACAAAAATAGTTATTGGCATTAAAGATGTCAATATAATTGAGAATGTTGATATTGAAAGTTTGAGAAAGGTACAAAGAGAAGCAAAAGAAGAGAGATTGGGAATAGATCCCGGCGAGACCACATCAATAGCCCACTTAATCGAAACCACAGAAGAAATAACCTTTTGCACTTGCGACCGGGCCGCCATGAAGCTCATCTCGTATATGGAGCTTGAGAAAAAATCAATCAGCGGAACGTGTCAATGAAAATGAGACACCTCCATTAATAAATCTTGACCTGCCTTGGAATCCAACACGCCTTGAACAACGTAAAGGCAGAATTCAAAGAATCGGACAACTTAGAGATATTGTTTATATATGCAACTGTTAGCGGCGGCGTGAAAAGGTATATTCCCTGGCGGACTGAAACTGCTATGTTTTTTTGGCATGAATTATGCTTATAGTAAAAACCTAACCAATTGAAATCTTTGGCTATTAGAATAAAATCAATCAAGAAGAGTTGTAATATAGAAGCTCTTTAGGAAGAAAATACACTATTTTCAAACCGCCAGTATTTATGCAGTTTCAGGTTGCCGCTGACAACCTGCGGTATAAAGATTCGGTTGAGGATCGGGTGCATGAACTTTTATCTGAGCGTCTGGTATCTATATATGCCTTATTCGGTCAACTTCTTGATATGCTTGAGGATGTGTGGATCAACATTGCTTTAGGAGAAATAAAAAAAGCAAAACAAACAATTGATGCAGTCCCGACGCAACACCCCTTTGAAATAAAATATCACAAGATTGAAAAAATAGATTGGGAATCCTGCATTAAGGTTCTTGATCATACGGAACGCAAACGGCATTTATTGAAAAGCTGGTAGGTTAAAAGTGTGATGGTTTGACTTGAGAATCTGAAATTCTTATTATATTCATTGTATTGCGGAAAAGCTCATTATATAGTTTTAAAATTGTCTATATCCTATATGCAGTGTGTTAATTTTTTTTAAAATCAATAAGAATTATGAATTATGAAAAAGCAGACGAAACCCAAAAACAGTCTACCAGCTTATGAAAAACCGCCGGTTATTGAAGTGGTATGCGGCATCGCCTTTAAGAAGATTGAGCAGTTCAAAGGCCCTCATCTGGGTTTATTTTGGCAAAAACTGCGTGCTGATTATCCTGCCTGTCAGCATGCCCCACCATTAGGATTTCCCCCAGATCCATCAGAACCGGTGGGTAAGTTCGAACTTCCTCTGCCAAGGATCTGGTTTATCAATGAGAAAAAGAACGGCCTGATTCAATTGCAGAACGATAGATTCTTCTATAACTGGCGAAAAATGCATGCGGATGAACCTTATCCACACTACCAGACGGTTATAAAAAAATTCACAACCAACCTTGATATATTTCAAAAATTTCTCGAAGAAGAAGAACTTGGCCCTTTAAATCCCACTGAGTGTGAATTGACTTATATTAATCATATTTTAAAAGGGGAAGGATGGGAGACAATATCCGATGTTCATGACGTGATGCCTGAAATTAAATGGCGTTCGAGCAAGTCCAGATTTTTACCTAAACCCCTTAACATTGGGTGGCAGGCTTTATTCGCCCTGCCAGAAGATAAAGGCAGTCTCCATGTTAAGCTTGATCAGGTCGCTCATAAGATTGATAGGCGACCAATACTCAGGCTTGAGATTTCAGCCAAGGGCCTTGGAGCAGATAAGTCCCAGGTGGCGATAATGAATTGGTTTGAACTCGCCCATAAATGGATTGTCTGTGGCTTTGCTGATCTGACCGGCACAAAAATCCAAGAAACAATTTGGAGGAGATCCGAAGTTGCGCACTGAAATACAAGCGACGACAATGCAAGGTGATATTGAGGCATACGAAAAATGTTTTATATCTGAGCATCTAACTGCTACGTATACAGATCCCCTAGATTGGACTAAGCCACAAACATGGGTGAGAAGCAGATTGTTAGGGTTTCGGCCGTGGAAATCACCTATAACGATGGGGCCTGGATTAGAGGATGCAACTCCCATTGAGCTGGAAAGTCCATTTGAGGCGATGGAGGATCTACTGAGTGACGACAAAAAAATTAATGCAATAATTGAATTGTTTAATAACCGGTTAAATATAGCTTTTGCTAAACAATTTGCTGCCCGAATTCAATTTCTTTTTGATGCTTCCAAAGAAGAATATCCTGATGAGGTTGCAATTTTGCCGGAATCGCTAAAAAACTTCGTGAGCTTTTTGCAAGCCGAACCGAATTTAAAATATCCTGACGTTGTCTTATCCCCATCCAAAAATATCTGTACACAATGGAGAACTGCGCCGAATCGACATTTTGCCGTAGAGTTTCTTCCGACCGGTGATGCTCACTTTGTTATTTTCGCGCCGGACCCAAAACATCCTGAAAAAACTATTAGAATCTCCGGGATTGTCTCGGTTGATTCTTTGATACAAACCGCTCAGCCTCACGGTGTGCTTTCATGGTGTTCCCAATGAAAGGTGACCCGCTACCGCAACAAAGCCACATTAGCCGATATTGCTCCGCCCTTCATTGTACGGAGAACGGTCAAGTCACCGGTAGAGCATTTCAAGTTCGTACGACTGAGGAATACTTATCAGTTAACTGGTTGGAATTTTTACAGCTTAATGATCGGAAAGAAGAAATCAAGGAGATTCGCAAGATCCTCGCCTCAAAGTTGACTTTGGGGGCTAAAGCAAAAATTGCTGTTTTAAATGTAGGAGAAATAATCGATTTTATTCGATCACAGAGTGCTGATGGTCGCAATATGAGTGTTTTGCATGAACCTGAAGAAGATGACCCCTCTCATAGCGGTATTTATGGCTATGGATATGATGACCAACTCATTGCCTTTTTGATAGCAGAATTGATCAAGGAAGCTTACCCGGCCAGGCAAACTGGGAACGCAATTGACTGAGACATCCTTCCGCAAATAAAATCTAAGCCCGCGTTGTCAAGCTATATAACCAGTTCAAAGAAGAATGCGTCCTGATTTTAAAAGGAACAAACTGCCCGAAGCCGTTCCGCCTGGCAGTGTTGAACATTTACCGCGATATAGCCAGGGAAAAATAAAATGAAATCGAAACTGTCTTGAAAAAGAAAATCCTTCCGAATGATATCCGCACACAAAATCCACAGGTCCCTTGGAAAGCCATGGCCGGTATGCGGGACGTTTTGGCCCACGACTACTTCGGGGTTAATCTGAATACCATATGGATTACAGCCAGCGAGAAAATACCCTCGATTAAGGCTTCACTGAAACACATGCTTAGGAAATAAGAACATGACGGAATTCTCCTTTATTAAAAAGACCTTACAAGAGCAGAAAGGCGCTTTATCTGCACACTACGGCGTCAAAAAATCGGTCTCTTCGGATCCATAACCAAAGGGACGGCATCTAGGTCAAGTGACATAGACATCCTGATAGATTTTCATAAAACGGTGGATTTGCTCACCTTCATCGATTTGAAGCATTATCTGTCCAAGCTTTTAGATGCTGAGGTCGATCTTGTGATGAAGGATGGGTTGAGGCCGAGGATTGGGGAACGGATCTTAAATGAAGTTGAGTATATTTAAAGAGGTGGCATTAAAGACAGGTATAAAGATAGAAGCGATGTTAGCTAGTTGAAAGATATCCAATACCTCCAATAGAAGAACAATACGGAATCGTCCGGCGCGTCGAAGCCCTTTTCAAAATTACCGACATGCTAGAAGCGCGATACGAAAAAGCGAGCTGCTATGTGGAAAAACTCACCCAAACCATCCATGCCAAGGTATTCCGGGTGAGCTGGTTCCCCAGGACCCAAACGATGAGCCTGCCTCAAAACTGCTCGAGCGAATCAAGGCCGAACGGGAAAAACAGGCCGGTGAAAAGAACCGGTCTTTAAGAAGAAATTCTTTAAAACCAAAGGTCGATGAAAAAGGATAAATTGTATGACCGCCTAACACCATCCGGGAGGGTCCTTGTTTAATAAGGACGATAAAATCATTTTGTTAAGGAAGTTATAAGAGGAAACCGCTTTCCAAATGGCGCTACGGCACTGAAACGGAAAGGCGACTTTTAACCAAATGCCGCGATATTGTTCTGGCAATCGAGCCTGGCGCAGAGGTCATTCTTTATGGCTCTCGCATAAAGGGGAGTTCAAGGCCGGATTCCGATTATGATATTTTCATTTTGGTGAATAGCTTTCTTAGCCGAAAATTGGAAGATCGTATAAGCTTTGCTGTTTATGATCTGGAGTATGAAACTGATGTCGTATTGAGTGAGCACATATATGAGAAAAAATTTTTTGAAAGCCCTTTGGGAAAAATTATGCCGCTGTTCAATAATGTAAGATCAGAAGGGATTCAAATATGACAGACTCTGAGATCACTCTGATTCGATATCGTATGGACCGATCTAAAGAGGCCCTTTCGGCAGCCGAATTGATGTATGAAAAAGGCCATTACAATGACGCTTTGAACCGGTTTTACTATTCCTGCTTCTATGCCGTTATCGCACTTTTAGCCACGGAGGGGCTATACTCGACATACTCCTGAGGAATGAAGATGAGATCAGGGTGCCCATAGACATGAAGAAGCGGCGCAAAAATGTAAGGTCCAAAAAGTCACACCCTAAACAAGATCACTTTTTGATGCGAATAAAAAAGGGTGAACGACTGTATAAATTCTATTATTTTCGTCCTTTAGCCGGGCGCCATTATCATTTTGAATACCGCATTTTGGCAAAGGAAAAGGTCAATGGCATGTTGGAAATGGTAAGCTATAATTTTAAGATCGAAAATGGTGTTCCCCAGAAAAGCTCGATTGCCAGAGTCTCCAAAATTTCAAAAGAACAATTGGATGAAATTGTTCAAAATGTCATGAGAAAAACAAATACCGCTTCCGATGAATTTGAGGAATTGGATCTTTCCGTATTTGCGACAATAGATGAGCAAATTGAATTTCTAAAACGCCAGAACAGAGTAGATACCATGTATATTACCTAAGCCCTGCATCGACTTTTTTCGAAAGAGATAATTTATCAATGATTACAATGCGGTTTTGATATAATATAATTTCATTCTTTGATCGATTAGAAAAGGAAAAGATGCCCTCTTCAAATCAACTACCTGCAAAGTGCCCGCCATTTGGGATTTGCAAGAGTTACCGAAACCGTGAAGAAAGCCTTTCAATCCGCGATCCGGGTTGCTGTACGCAACGGCATAATTGATCGTGAGAAACATGGAATCATCAGACCGTGAAATATGTTGAAAAACGTGATATAATTTAAGAATTAGGTTAAACTCTTCACCGTTCACGATTTCAGGTTGAATAACTACAACCGGCTCAAATCAAGAGGACGGTGTTTCAACAAGGGCGACAATATCGTTTTCATTGAGGAGGTTATAAGATGAAACCGCTTTCCAAATGGCGCTACGGCACTGAAACTGAAAAGCAACTTTTAGCCGAATGCCGCGATATCGTACTTGGCATAGAGCCCGGTTCAGAGGTCATTCTTTACGGTTCTCGCGTAAAAGGGAGTTCAAAGCCGGATTCTGATTATGATATTTTTATTTTGGTGGATAGCACCCTCGACAGGAAACTAGAAGATCGGATTAGCTTTGCCGTGTATGATCTGGAGTATGAAGCTGATGTCATATTGAGTGTGCACATATATGAGAAAAAATTTTTTGAAAGCCCTTTGGGAAAAGTTATGCCGCTGTTCAATAATGTAAGGTCAGAAGGGATTCGAATATGACAGACTCTGAGATCACTCTGATTCGATATCGTATGGAACGATCTGAGGAGGCCCTTTCGGCAGCCGAATTGATGTATGAAGAAGACCATTTCAATGATGCCGTGAACCGGCTTTACTATTTCTGCTTCTATGCCGTTATCGCACTCTTAGCCACGGAGGGGTTACAGCCAAGCAAACATACGGCTGCGCGGTCTTTACTAAACAAGAATTGGATAAAGACCGGCAGGCTTTCCAAAGAAACGGGGTGGTTATACAATACTCTTTTTGACAGACGTGAAAAGGGAGACTATGGTGATTACTTCAGATTCCAAAAAGAAGATGTCGCTGTTTGGTTAAAAGCAGTTAATATTGCTAATAAAGAGATTTTTCAAGCCATTGAAGAACAGGTGTTGGAATTGTAAAGATGAAAAAAACACCGGTTAAAATGGTATATATAACCGCTATCTCTCGATCACTTCATTCTTGATCGAACCGATTCCTTCAATTTTACATTCCACCACATCGCCCGGTTTTAATACCACCGGCGGGTCCCGGAATATACCGACCCCGGATGGTGTTCCGGTGGAGAGAATGTCTCCGGGAAGAAGGGTGATATCTTCGCTGATGTATTCGATGATTGTGGGGATGTCAAAAATCATGTCCTTTGTATTTCCATCCTGCATGACCTTCCCATTTACGGTTGTGGTCAACCGCAGGTTTTGAACATTATCGATTTCATCGGGCGTGACCACGCATGGGCCAACCGGTGCAAAGCTGTCAAAGGATTTTCCTCTGAACCACTGGGAATCTGCAAATTGGGCATCTCTTCCGGATACATCGTTTAGGATGGTAAATCCCGCGATATGGGAAAACGTATCTTTTTTCTTTATTCTTTTTCCCTTTTTTCCGATGATGACCGCCAGTTCCACCTCCCAGTCAACCTGAACACTACTTTTGGGCAGAACGATGGGGTCATACGGACCGTTCAAGGTGTTTGGTGTTTTACAAAAGAGAAGCGGTCTTTCGGGATTTTCAAATCCTCCCTCTTTTGCATGCTCGGAATAATTTTTCCCTAGGCATATGATTTTTGAAGGGTGGCAAACCGGGCACCCGATGCGTACGTCCAATTTTTCTCCGGCATCGGTGACTTGTTTGACCTTCTCCAGCCAGCCCTTTTCAAAGAATTCTTCATCGAAATCCGGTATTCCCGGGTAGATCTTTTTCAGGTCGACGATCCGGTTGTCTTTCCACAACCCGGGTTTCTCGTTTCCATATTGGCCAAACCGTATCAGTTTCATGAATCTATCCTCCCAGTTTTCCGACCATCATCAAAGCATTTTTTCCCGTACCAGTCGATCTGTCTGCATATACCACGGATTATACTGACCTCTTTTGCACGCAGTTGTATTCGGGAAAAAAAATGGCGCAGTTTATTTAGCCAGTAATCCGGATTCTCCGGGTTGATGTAGCTTATCCTGACCAATATATCTTTTAGCTGGTCATACATTCCGTCAAGCTCATGGCGACTGGCAAGGCGGGGGGTAAATTTTTTTTCCTCATCCGTTTCAACGATGAACAGTTCATAGCACAAAATCATCACCGCCTGTGCCAGGTTGAGAGAAGAAAACCCGGCGGTCGGTATGTTGACCAGTATGTGGCAATAGCGGATATCCTCATTGGAAAGACCCCGGTCTTCCGGCCCAAAAAGGAGGGCAACCTGGTTTTCAAGAGAAAGTGAAACAAGGTTTTTCGCCAATTTTGAAGGGGTTTGTATTACCTGTCGCTGTCCACCCAAACGGGCAGTGGTTCCGATGATATAATGATAAGAGGAGAGTATCTGTTTCAGGTCGTTGGAAATATGCATGTTGTCGACGATATCTGAGGCACCGTGTGTGGCCATTTTCAGGGCTTTATCACGGTGGAAGTCTTTTGGGTTGACCGCCACAAGCCGCTCGAATCCCATGTTCCGCATAGCCCGGGCTGCAGCCCCGACATTTTCCGAATAAAGGGGTCGGTTCAGAACAATGGAGACATTTTTCAAATTGATTTTATCGGCCATCAGCCGGTGATTTCAAAGCGGTTAAAAAAGTAGGCGATTTCAACGGATGCAGTTTCAGATGAATCTGAGCCATGGACCACGTTTTTTTCAATTTCCGTGGCGAAATCTTTTCGGATCGTTCCCTCATCAGCGTCTCCAGGATTGGTAGCCCCCATCAATCGACGGTTTTTATCAATCACATCTTCACCTTCAAGAACCATCACAACAACTGGCCCGGATGACATGAAATCGGTGAGGCTATCGAAAAAGGGTCTCTCTTTATGGACCATATAAAACCCTTCGGCCTCGGTTTTGGTCATCTTGAGCAACTTCATGCCGACTATTTTTATATTGTTTTTTTCGAAACGTCTGATTACTTCACCGATCAGTCCACGGGAGACACCATCTGGTTTTATTATTGAAAGTGATCTTTCCATAAATTCATATTCCTTTTTTCTAAATTTTAGTTCCCGGTGCCATAACAAATGCAGGGTTTCAAGTCAACATTTCTGATCGGGCCTTTTTCGGCGTTAGCGGTTGACAACGATTTCCCCTCAATTTATGATAAAGACCTGTTATATAACCCCTAAGGATAATACCGAATCCTTGGAAAAATCACCTACTAAAAAGAGAGACGGGCGATGCCAATTTATGAATTCTACTGTCAAGAATGCCATACCATTTTTAATTTCTTTTCCAAAACAGTTAACACCGCTAAAAGACCCAACTGCCCCAAATGCAAAACAAAAAAACTGTCAAAACAGATGTCGGCCTTCGCCTTTACCGGTAAAGCAAAAGAACAAAACGACATGGATGATCTTCCCTTTGATGAATCAAAGATGGAAAAAGCCATGAATATGCTGACCGGCGAGGCGGAAAAAATAAATGAGGACGATCCGCATCAGGCAGCCAACCTTATGCGTAAGCTCACGGATATGACGGGGATGCAGCTGGGTTCGAGTATGGAAGAGGCGTTGAGCCGGATGGAAAGCGGTGAAGATCCTGAACAGGTTGAGGCTGAGATGGGAGATCTTCTGGAGGGGGAAGAGCCTTTCATGCTGCCTGACAAAAAAGGAAAAGGTATCAAAGCCAAACCGGCTGCACCATTTAAGGATGATACCCTATATGACCTTTGATTGGCCGCAAAAGACACAAATTTCCAGAACCAAGAAACTAACAACCACCAATCAACCTGTGTATGGTTTGTGAAGAGAAAAAAGAGGAATCGATGGACAAGAATATTCTAGACCGAATTGAGGTCCTGCAAGGGGATATAACCCGTCTGGATGTCGATGCCATTGTCAATGCGGCAAACAGATCGCTTCTGGGCGGCGGAGGAGTTGATGGCGCCATCCATAGGGCGGCCGGTCCGGACCTGCTTACCGAGTGCCGCACTATCGGTGGATGCCCAACCGGCGAAGCGAGAATTACCCGTGGCTATAACCTGATTGCACGGCATGTTATCCACACAGTTGGCCCTGTATACAGCGGGAAACAGAGCGACAGTCCTCTTTTGTCCCAATGTTACACAAATAGCCTGCAGCTTGCGATCGACCAGGATATCTCCACCATCGCCTTTCCAGCGATCAGCTGCGGGGTATACGGTTACCCGATAAAAGCAGCTTGCAAAATAGCGGTGGATTCGACCTGCAATATTCTAAAAGATAACCGGTCGATAAAAAGGGTTATTTTTGTGTTGTTTTCAACAGAGGATTACAATATATATAGGGACTATTTACCAACAAGTCAGAAAAAAAGGACTGATAAAAAGGTTTGAGACGCTTATCCACATGAGAATTTTATCATTGACAATGATTAATTTCATGGCTAGTTTTAAAGACAATATTAAGGGCATTTAGCCCTATGGGATGCATAAAGAAACGCGTTTATTATTATCGAAATTATATAATGAGGAGGATTGTATGTTAGAAGTTACAGCGACGGCGACTGAACAGATTTCTGAATTTTTTAAAGAAAAAGATGTTTCACCCATTCGAATCTTTTTAAATGAGGGGGGATGAGGCGGCCCCTCCCTTGCCATGGCTCTGGATGAGCCAAAAGATGTGGATAATGTTTATGATATCGACGGATTCAAATATGTTGTGAACAAAGATTTCATGGAAAAGGCAAAGCCGATAAAGGTGGATTACATTGATATTGGATTCAAAGTTACTTCTGAGTTAAAAACAGAAGCAGAAGCCGGATGTAGCGGTTGCGGTACTGCCGATACCGGCTGCGCCTGATAGATCGTTTAATCCAGTTCAGAGCAACACCCTTCGGTGTTGCTCTTTTTTTTTGGAGGGAGGGATGACTGATGAAGATCTTTATTGCCGGCGGGCTCGGTTTTATCGGCGGGAATATGGTAAATTTTTTTCTGCGCAAAGGTTACCAGGTCACCGCTGTTGGCATCCGATCAAACCCGCATACGATTGACCACCATAATTTTAAGTATATCTCAGCAGATATGACGGTAAAAGGTGATTGGCAGGAAGAACTAGAGGATATCGATGTGGCAATCAATCTGGCCGGGAAAACCATATTTAAGCCATGGACCAAGCGTTATAAAAAGGAAATCCATGACAGTCGGATTCTGTCCACCCGGAACCTGGTCGATTCCATACAAAAAAATAAAAAAGTCGTCCTTTGCAATGCTTCTGCAGTGGGATATTATGGCAACAGGGGGGATGAAATACTTGAAGAAACGACATCCCAGGGGAATGACTTTCTGGCAAAAGTCGCCGGAGACTGGGAAGGTGAAGCTTTAAAGGGGGAAGAAAAAGGGATACGGGTTGTAATGACACGGTTTGGAATCGTGCTGGGGAAAGATGGCGGAGCCATGAAAAAGATGGTTCCCGCTTTTCGTTATTTTGCAGGTGGCCCTATGGGGAACGGAAGACAGTGGTTTCCATGGATTCACATGGATGATCTTTTATCTGCAGTGATGTTGGTAATGGAAAATACCAATATCAAGGGGCCGGTCAATTTCTGTTCCCCTCAACCGGTTAGAAACCGCGATCTGGCTAAAACACTGGGTCGTATACTCCATCGACCGTCCTTTATGCCTGCCCCCGGCCTTATGATCCGTCTTATTCTGGGAGAGCTTGGTTCATCGCTGCTTTGCAGCCAGCATTCTGTCCCCTGTGTTCTGTTAAAACACGGTTTCATTTTTAAATATCCGGATATAAGGGATGCCATTCAGAATCTCGTCCAAGGTTAAACCGAACACAGCGGAGCCGGAATCATCAAGTAATTGACTCAAGTTTCACACCTGATATTTTAGGGTAAGGTGAAGGGTATGCGGTTGATTGTTTTCGTGTCTTTGATCACATTGGGTGTGGTTTTTTTGACGGGGTTAACCCCCGTTTGCATCCGAACAGGGGATGCACAGTTCGGCTTGGTCCTTTGAAAAGACCAATTTTGTTGCCATTGTCATCTCGCCGCACTTTGAACAGGGTTTGGAAAGGGCGATGGGAGCATAAGGGGTCGTCGTAAATTGTTTCGCCCGAGTTGAAAAAACCTCGTCAAAAGGTTTTTGGATCAAGTCTTTCGTTTTTAGCAATTTTTGCCGTCCTTTTTGTTCTACGCTAGCTTTTCCCGCAGACAGGGCCCTATCCAAAAGTTGAAATTCTTCTTTATTTTTTCCTGTGTAATTGTAAAAATGTGTTCTTGAAAACCGATACATCCGTTTGCTTGAACGCTCAAGAATTGTATAGGCATTTTTTCCATAGTTTTTTACGATAAGGTTGCCTTTGCCGATGGTCGTCCAGAGAAGTACCTGAAAAGCATCGACTGCACAGGAATCATTCTCACATATGGCAACGACTTCTTCGTCATGGGATCTTTTCAAGTCGAGAAGTCGCATTGCTTCTTTTGCCACGATATAACCGTATGCAAGACCGGGACACTGATGTCCGTGAAATTCAACGCATGCTTTAAATTCTTTCGGTAAATCCATTGTTTTTTTCCACCTTTTTCTTTCACTCAATTATATAATGTTTCTTTATTTTGTTCACTCTCATTTAGGGTTTCATATATTTATTCTGGTATAGGTCAAACAACCCGGATGGTCAAGCTGATATAATTTTGTTGATCTTTGTGTACGATTGGAGCGGCTGTATGAAAAACAGAGAAATTCCTGTTATTCGAAAAATACTGATCTCCTGGTATATGAACCATCACCGGCGACTCCCCTGGCGGGAGACAAAAAACCCTTATCGCATATGGGTGTCCGAAGTGATGTTACAACAGACCCAGGTCAAAACCGTTATCCGATACTATCCAAAATTTTGTCGACATTTTCCAGATCTGAAAGCGCTGGCCAAAGCCGACCAGCAGGATGTGTTAAAATCCTGGGAGGGATTAGGGTATTATGCCCGGGCACGCAATCTGCATCAAGCAGCGAAGTTGGTTATAAAGAGATACAAAGGAAAAATACCGAATGATCGCGAAGCGTTTTTGAAATTGCCGGGCGTGGGGGATTATATCTCAGCCGCAGTCCTCAGTATCGCTTTTGACCGTCCCTACCCGGCTGTGGACGGAAATGTCAAGCGCGTCCTTTCCCGGTTTAATCAAATCGATGCGCCGGTAAACAGAGCGGTCTCATATGGCATTTTTAAGAAATTTTCAGATCGATTGATTGATACAGATCATCCCGGCACTTTTAATCAAGCGATGATGGAATTGGGCGCCCTGATTTGCAAGCCCAAAAACCCAACATGTACAAGCTGCCCGATTGAAACCTATTGCCGCGCGCAAAAAAACGGAAAAGTAGCTGCATACCCAAAACGCATTCCCACCCGATCAATTCCAGAATATCGTGTTGCAATCGGTGTGGTTTATAAAAATAGTCGTGTTTTAATCACCAAACGAAAGCCTGAAGGTCTGCTGGGCGGCTTATGGGAGTTTCCAGGGGGAAAAATACAGAAAAATGAAACTCCCGAATCAGCCTGTATCAGAGAGATGAAAGAGGAGGTCAGCCTTTCGATAGAAATCGATTCCTATTTAACCCGTGTAAAACACGCTTATACCCATTTTAGAATTCTTATAGACGTATTTCTTTGCAGGTATGTATCCGGGGCGGTTAAACTGAATCAGGCAACGGATTACCGTTGGGTTAAAATAAAGGAAATCAACAACTATCCGTTTCCAAAAGCAAACCTCAAATTTATCCCCCTGTTGAACCGTGTAGAACATATTAAAAACAAAAAAGGTTGAAACTTTTCTTTGAATGGCTCCGAAGTCTGCCGGTGAGATTCATCTCGTATTTTTTCTTTGCCTTTGTGGTTTGTTTTGATTAATGAAGAAGTCGGAATTGAGGATTATCTTGGTTTAATAGGAAAACCACCCAGTCATTAAAAAGGAGGGAAAATGGAGGCCACTCAAAATTCCATAGTTGAAGATTTTACCGAATTTGCAATGGAAGTCATCCGTCGTGCCGGGGATGAAGCGCTTTCTTATTATGGTAAAGGGAGGTCACATATTAAATTTGATGATGAATTGGTCACAGAGGCTGAACTTTATTTGGTCGATTTTTTCCAAAATCAGATGCGAAATGCTTTTCCGGAACACCAATTATTTACAAACAACCTCCAGAGCGATGCCATTGAAAATGGGGAAAAAACATATCTCTGGACCTTTGATGCACTGGACGGCGTTGCCAATTTTCAAGCAGGAATTCCGATGTGGGGGATGTCTGTTTCCCTTATGGAGAATTTATGGCCCATTTTCGGTGCTTTTTATATGCCGAGCACCGGTGATCTCTTTTATGCGAAAGCCGGTAAGAAAGCTTTTTTAGGAAAAGAAGAAATCAACATTTCGGACCAGGATTCGATTAATGAAGAGAGTGTGTTCCTGACCTATTCCAGATTTACCCATCATTTTCGCCACACATTTCCAGGCAAAATTCGAAATCTGGGATCAACTGCCGCCCATATTTGCTATGTTGCCAAGGGCTGTGCGGAGGCGGCTATCATTGCAAATGAATCTTACCAGGATCTTGCTGCCGTTCAGATTATAATCGAAGCCGCAGGGGGAAAGATATTCAAACTGGATGGGGGTGAGTTTTTCCTGAGCGAATACATGGATGGAAAACGGATTGAAGACCGACTTCTTGTCGTTTCTCCGGATATCTATTCAGAGGTTCTTGATTATCTCCAACCGGTTGATTAACACTTGCGATACTTGAGTTCTAACCTTTTTATTTTGAAATTGAGGCAAAATCCTCCATTCATATGACTAGACAGAGAAAAATGCCTGTTGTCAGTGTAATTATCCCAACCTATAACCGGGGTTGGGCCGTACGCGATGCCATCGATTCTGTTCTCGATCAGGATTTTTCAGATTACGAACTGATCGTAATTGATGACGGGTCAACGGATAACACGATGCAAATCCTGGATACATACGGGGAGAGGATCGTGGTTTTGTATCAGAAAAACAAGGGGGTCAGTGCGGCCAGGAACAGAGGTATTGCTGCTGCATCCGGCCGATTTATCGCCTTTCTGGATTCAGATGATATTTGGCTCCCAAAAAAACTATCCAGCCAGATTGATTTTTTCAAATCAAATCCAGATGCCTTGATTTGTCAGACAGGGGAAATTTGGATCAGAAACGGTGTACGGGTGAATCCAAAACATCATCACAAAAAATTATCCGGCAGGATTTTTGAGCCGTCTCTTTCCCTCTGCCTGGTCAGCCCCTCTGCGGTGATGATGAAACGGCGCCTCTTTAAAACAGCCGGTTTGTTTGATGAAGAACTACCCGCCTGCGAGGATTATGACCTTTGGCTCAGGATCGCCAGGTGGTGCCCGATATATCTCGTTGACATCCCTCTGGTTAAAAAACGGGGTGGGCACAACGATCAGCTTTCCCGGAAGTGGGGTCTGGACAAATATCGAATAGAGTCTCTGACAAAGATTCTAAAAAGTAACCTTCTTTCAGCTGATCAACAAAGGGCTGCAATGAATGCATTGAAGGAAAAATGTAGCATTTATGCTGGGGGGTGCCTGAAACGGGGCCGTGAAGATGAAGCGATCCATTACCTCAGCATATTAGATCATCCTTTCAATTTCGCTTAATTTCTTTTTAAACCTGTTTTTAGAAACAGGAAACGAGGTTTTGAGCTCCTGGGCAAAGAGTGAAACTTTGTATTCCTGTATCAACCAAAAAAAATCCTCAATCGCCTTTCTCTTTTCCTTTGATACAGATGGTGAAAGCGTTTCCAACAGGTCGGCAAGCCTGTCCGAAAACACTTTTACATCCTCTGCGCGGGTCTGATCCTTTTCAAGGCTGACAGATCCCCTTCCCGCCCGAATGGTGACTGCCCTGATGTATCTGACCATATGATTGAGTCTATCTGAATCATAAAGTTGAATAAAGATTTCCGGAACCAGTTGGGAAAGGTCTTCACGCAGGGAACTGAAGAAGTTGACCGTATAACTGTTTGATCGGTTGGCGATCTCCAACTGGTAGAGTTTCGATCTGGCTTCATGATACGCTGCAACAACGGACAGAACGCTGTTTAACAAGTCCCGGCCTTTGGTTAGCAAGAGCGGTGATGCGGATTCAGTCAAGGTTTTAAATTCATCTTTACGCCGGATGTTCTTGTGGAAAAGATCATGAACAACCTTTTGAAACATCTGATTTTCCAGCTGTTTTACACCTCCAAAATGTTGGGTATGATCGACCCATTTTTTGGGTGTGACCAGAATCCTCTTTAAGAATTTCAACTCTTTTGAAAGGGTGATGCAAAAAAGCGCAACAACACCCTCTTTATGCGATTTTACAGCCTCCCCCCTGTGATGAAACAGCCGAAGATTTACCCCACGGCTTTGGTCAATATCACCTTCACCCTTTTCCAGACCCGGGTAAGCAACCCAATGGGTCCCCTTTTTGCCTCTAAGGGTGATGGTTTCAGGTAGATTCTCAAAATCGAAGCTCGTTATGCCGGTTCTTTCTACTGCGTTTATGGCAGATGCAAATTCGATCGATTCCTTCGGGTCTGATTTTGCGGGTAGTTTTTGATAAAGAAGATACGGGTCTCTCCCTGAAAAAATCTCTTCTCCCTTTGGCCCCTTAACCGACATACGCATTTTCAGGTGGTCGGGGAGGGAAGCGGAAGGCCAGGCTGAACCCGGGATACTGAGGTTGAAGCGCTTGTATATGAATTTACCAAGCGCAGTAATCAGAGTGGTTTTTCCCTTCGGGATTTCATTAAGAATGGTGTCGACCGTCTGGGTCACCGGTGCAAGGTGCTTTCTGTACTGTTTCGGGAGGCCTTTTATCAGCAGCGTTACTTTCTCTTTTAAAAGTCCCGGCACCAGCCAGTCGGTTTCCGCCACCGGTGTTGCCGAAGCAACGCTGGCTGGGATGTTGACGGTGACTCCATCGTCCTCTTCTCCTGGATTAAAACAATAGGTCAACGGAAATTGGTAGTTTCCAAAAGAGATGCTGTCCGGGTAAAGGGACATCTCCTTCTCATCTGTCGTATAAAGAAGAAGATCTTCTTTTTTCATCAACAAAAACCGATCGGTCCCCTTTTCCTTTATCAATCTTTCAAGTCCTTTAATGTCAAAAACACCTGAAAGTCGTTTTTTATAAAAAAGAACCAACTCGTCTTCGCTGACCAGCAGATCTCTTTTTCTGATCCTGTTTTCCATCTCTTTTATATTTTTTATTAACGCGTTATTTCGTGTTATAAAAGAAAACATCTTTTTGACCTCTCCCATCATAAGTGCGCTACGGATAAAAATATCTGATGCCTTGTCAGGATCAATTGGGCCAAAAGAGACCGTCCGTTTGGAGACAATGATGAGGCCATAAAGGCTTACCTGTTCAAATGCAATCACCTCACCTCCGTTTTTGTCCCAGTGAGGCTGGTGGTAGGTATATTTGCACTGCCCCTTGCCCAGATTCTCCAACCAGCCGCTGTCTATGTTGGCAACCGTTCGGGCAAACAGTCTGGAGGTCTTTATCATTTCCGCTGAAACAACCCATTGGCCGGCCCCATTGAAAAGACCTGAGCCAGGAAAGATCATCACCTCTTTTCCTTTTGCCGCCTTATAGATATTTTTTTCTTTCTTCATCGCAATATTTGAGAGAAATCCACTGAGAATCGATCTATGAATTCGCTCAAATACAGGTTTCGAGATCCGGTATTCCGGATTTGAGACAGTCTTTATTTTGAATGCTCCATCGAGCATTTCACTCTCTTTTAAAATAGCCAAAACTTGGGTATGGATATCACGCCATTCTCTCATCCTTTTGAATGAGAGATAATGGTCTTTGCAGAACTTTTTCATCTTGTTCGTGCTTTTTACCATTTTCCAGGTGCGTTGATAACCGTTCCAGATATTTAGCAGGGTGATAAAATCGGAAGATGAATCAAGAAACACGGATTGAGATTGTTCGGCTTCCTTGGTTTTTTCCCCTGGTCTTTCTCTGGGGTCCTGGAGGCTCAGTGCAGAAGTAATTACCGTCATCTCTTTTAAACATTTTTCCTTTTTTGCCTGGATCAGTATCCGTGACAACCGAGGATCGAACGGTATTTTTGTCATTAACTTTCCCTTATCCGTAAGAGAAAAGCGTTTCCCGCGGTGCTTTTTTTCAATGGCCCCGAGTTCGACGAGCAGATCATACCCATCCTTGACACTTTTTTTGGTCGGTCGATCAATAAACGAGAAGTGGTCTATATCGTCCAGTTTCAAGGCGATCATCTTCAGAATTACTTCTGCCAGGTTTGCCCTCAGGATCTCAGGGAGAGTAAAAACCGGGCGAGTGTCATAATCGTCCTGTGAAAAAAGGCGTATGCAAACCCCATTTTCCACCCTTCCGCATCTCCCCTTTCTCTGGTCCGCACTACTTCTTGAGATCGGTAAAACCGGGAGGGAGGTAATTCG
The DNA here is from genome assembly GCA_011049715.1 of Desulfobacterales bacterium. Lineage (GTDB taxonomy): Bacteria > Desulfobacterota > Desulfobacteria > Desulfobacterales > UBA2156 > UBA2156. The sequence goes on along the minus strand of DRHF01000083.1, from coordinate 2,333 downwards.
GGATGCAGGCGAATACTGGGAAATTCGCGCGAGCCCTGTATCGATGACATATCGGATTCCAGGGATCGTGATGGATGTCTCCGCAACATTGGTCGCCACAATTATTTTCCGGCCCGAAGAGCGTAAAAAGACATTTCTTTGTTCAGAGCCGGAAAGCCGTGCATATAGAGGAAGAATCGATACCTTTTCAAGATCTCTGCTTTCAATCAGTTCACATGTATCCCTGATATCCTGTTCGGTCGGCATGAAGACCAAAACATCGCCTTTCGGGCTTTTTTTGTGCAATTTTTCTATGGTGAAAACTGCCATCTCTATGTGGTTCGGTTCACTGGTGTCTTCTTGTTGATTATCCGAAGGAAAATATCTGATTTCGACCGGATACATCCGGCCTGAAACCTCGATGATCGGCGCATGATCAAAGGCTGCTGAAAATTTTGCTGTATCGATCGTTGCTGAGGTGATGATCAGTTTCAGATCTTTTCTCCTTTTTATTAGAATCTTTAAAATACCCAGGGTGAGATCGATATTTAGGCTTCTCTCATGGGCTTCATCCACGATAATGGTATCGTATTGGTTGAGATAAGGGTCGGTCTGGGTTTCGGCAAGCAGGATCCCGTCGGTCATTATTTTTATAAATGACTCCTTCCGTGTCATTTCTTTGAATCTAATCTTGTATCCGACCGACTTGCCGAGTTCCTCTCCGAGTTCTTCTGCGATGCGATGGGCAACTGTGGTCGCAGCAATTCTTCTGGGTTGGGTGCAACCGATCATTCCATTGATCCCCCTTGCGGCGGCCATGCAGAATTGTGGAATCTGCGTCGTCTTTCCTGAACCGGTCTCGCCGGATATGATGACGACTCTATTTTTTAATATGGAGTCTACTATTTCCTCTTTATGGGAAAAAATGGGAAGAGCGGTGTTAAATGCTGGTTTAGGCAGGTGATCTTTTCGCCATTTTCGTTTTTGAATCGAAATCTGAAGTCTCTTTTTGAGACGTGAGAGGCTGTTTTCTATTTTCTGATCGGAAAGGTGCTTGTCATCAGAGCGTTTTAAACGGTTAAGCTGGCGTCTGATTGAATCCCTGTCTCTGCTTAATGTATCAGGCAAAAGGGATTCCAGTTTTTCTAAATTGTGTTTCATCAGTCAATAACAATCAGGTTGTACCAATGGGTAAGCGGATATCGGGACCGAAACGGGTGAAAGGGTTCTACTGGAGAATCTGACTGAGAAACAATTTTGTCCGGTCATGCTGGGGGTTTTCAAAAAACGCTTCCGGCGTATTTCCTTCAACGATTTGGCCAAAATCCATAAAAAGCACCCGGTGGGCCACGCTCTTGGCAAAGCCCATCTCATGGGTGATCACGATCATTGTCATTCCTTCTTTAGCGAGCTCAATCATGACATCGAGTACTTCCTTAATCATCTCAGGGTCTAGTGCAGAGGTCGGCTCATCAAAAAGCATCACTTTCGGAGCCATGCAAAGGCTCCGGGCAATGGCCACACGCTGTTGCTGGCCGCCTGAAAGCTGTCCGGGAAATTTCAAGGCCTGATCTGCAATGTGCACCTTTTCCAGATAGTACATGGCGGTTTCTTCTGCTTCTTTTTTTGGGACCTTTCTGACCCAGATGGGGCCCAGGGCGAGATTTTCAACGATATTCAGATGAGGAAAGAGATTAAAATGCTGAAAGACCATCCCGACCTCTGCGCGAATTTTCTCGATATTTTTCAGGTTATTGGTCAGTTCAATACCGTCAACAATAATTTGGCCGCGCTGGTGCTCTTCCAGACGATTGATGCAGCGGATCAGGGTCGACTTTCCAGAACCTGAAGGGCCGCAGATGACAATTCGCTCCTTTTCCCGTACGGTTAGATTTATCCCTTGAAGCACGTGGAACTCGCCAAACCACTTGTGCATATCGATGATCTCGATCATGGGCGAATCGCTCGAAAGCGCTCGGTTTTTATTCGCATTATCCTGGTTCATGGACAACTCTCTTCATTTTGCTGTTTGTACAATTGAATAAATTCGTCTATTTCCTCTTGAATTCATAAATCCAGTTAAGCACCGCTTGGTAGCGCCCAAGCCTACAAGCCGGTATCAAGCTCCTTCTCAAGGCGACGGCTGTAGTTGGACATAAAAAAACAACATACAAAATAGATTGCTGCAATAAATATGTACGCTTCTGTAGAATAGGCCATCCATTTCGGATCAGAAAGAACGGACTGGGTTGTTTTGAGCAGATCGTACAACGCGATTATCACGACAAGCGATGTGTCCTTAAAAGCTGAAATTAGAACGCTCACTGTCGGAGGGATCACTATTTTGAGTGCTT
>DRHF01000082.1 GCA_011049715.1 Desulfobacterales bacterium | reverse complement strand
TCTCTCTGTCAACCGGTAGATATAATGTAAAGCGGGTTCCAAGCCCCGGCCGGGACAGCACGCCAATAATTCCGTTGTGCTCCTGGATCAGGCCGTATGATACCGATAGGCCCAATCCCGTACCGCCGGCTTCACGCCGGGTGGTGAAAAATGGCTCGAAGATCCGATCGATCACCCCCTGTTCCATACCGATGCCGTTGTCCTCGACCTCGATCAAAACCGATCCGAGCCTCTCGATGTGTCGCGTGGTAACAGAAAGTCTACCCTTATCATTTTCAGGAATGGCATGGATAGCGTTCATGATCAGGTTTGCCGTTACCTGCTCCAGTTTTTGCGAATGTCCCTGAATTTTCGGCAAATCGGAGGATAGGTCCATCTCTATTTTGCCTATGGATTTTTTTACCTGTGCGCCGACAATAGCCATTGTTTTTTCAATCATCTCATTCACCTGGACGGGTTTGAACTGCCCGCTTTCATCCAACCGCGCGAAATCTTTCAAATTGGAAACAATTTTGTTAATTCGATCCGAACCGGTTTTGATGTCCTGTATTAATTCCCGCATGTCCCGACACAGCTCTTCAATGCCGAGTCCGGACATTCGCTGTTCCGGGTGGGCCGAGGCATATGCCAAAACAATCGGTTCAAACATCTGCCACGTCTCTTCTAAAAGCGGTATGTTATAAGTGATAAAGCTGTTCGGGTTGTTTATTTCATGGGCCACACCAGCCACCATCTGACCCAAGGCAGCCATCTTCTCCTGGTGGACGATCTGTTCCTGCGCTTCTTTGAGTTTACGGGTTTGTTCCTCGGCAATCTCTTCCAGGTGTTCGGTGTAGGTTTTCAATTCATTCTCTAATTTTCTCTGCTGGGAGATATCCAAAATATATTCGACAAAACCGACTGTATTTTTTCCGGGATCCTGCACAGGGTAGGCATGAATCCAGAACACATGCAGTTCTTTGTTTTTCAGAATAACCTCCTTTTCCATCGCTTCAGGTTTTCCGGTTTTCATCGCTGAAATGCCCGGGCAGTTTTTACAAACATCCTGCCCCTGCCAGAGGAGCTCGAAACATTTTTGTCCCTTTACAAGGGGAGTCCCTGTGACCTCTTTGAGGAGATCCTCGTATGCATGGTTTGCTTGAATGATTTTGTGATCCGTGGATATATAGGCAATCCCGGCCGTGATCCCATTGAATATGGAAACAAAGGTATTTTTGGCCATGATCAGCTCCTTTTCCTTTAGAGAAAGGGCCCGTGCCATTTGGTTGAAAGATTGGCCCAACTCTTCCACTTCATCCCCGATTTCAATGTTTACACGCTGGGTCAGATCCCCTTGGGCCATGTATCCCGCGGTTTGAATCAATCTTTTCAATGAACCCCTCATCCGGCGCTCCAAAAAATATGTGAGAAGCAATCCGGTCAGAATCGTCACAACAAAAATGCCGAGGCTCCAGTAGGCAGTCCTTGCTAACCGCCGGTTAACTTCCGCTGTACTTATCCCCATGATGATCTCTCCCACATTTTTGCCCCCATGAACAACAGGCACACGGATATTGAACAGATGGCCCGATTGGTGGAAAAGTCCCTCAGGCTTACCTATCTCTTGAACATTTGGACCATCTTTCTCCATGTGGATCTTGTGCTGATCTTGCAGACCGCCTTCCGCCAACACACCCCCTTCCCGGTTTACAAACTCGATATATTCGATATCGCCGTCCCCGAGAGCAAGATTCACAAACTCCTGCAAAAACGCTTCATTTTTTTGCAATACATACGCCGATGTAGCCGCTGAAATTAAACTCGCCTTCATCCGAGCAGCTTTTATTATTTCCGCTTCATCATGACGGTGTTCTTTTACAATGGTAAAGTAAAAAACATATGAAACCAGAAAGAAAAAGGTCAGAAAAATGGCAGCAATTGCCTTTTGGCGAAGACTGATCCGGTGCTTTTTATGGGGGCTTTTCCTCAAAAATAAAAATCCTTACAGACTTTGTCTGTCGATGGTGTTTATGATATCGATAAAATGCTCAATCTTGAATGGTTTTTTCAGAATATGATCGGGTGCAGGGGTGCGACCCGGTCTCTGTTTGACGGTATTTACATCAGTCGAGTATAAAATGATCGATATTAGAGGGAATCTCGTTTTGATTTTCTCGATGAGCTTCCACCCGTTTGACCCGAACATTTTGCTGTCTGCGTTTGACAGGACAATATCGACCTCGGGGTGATTTTCCAAATATTCCATAATACCATTGGGTTTTTCAATTGTTTCCATCGGTATTTTCCTGATCTGGGCAATGTGCAGATTCAGAAGGCCCAGAAATTCAGTATCATCATCTATGCATAGAATCGATGGATGAAGGTCCGTTTTCTTCTCTCTGTCAACCGGTAGATATAATGTAAAGCGGGTTCCAAGCCCCGGCCGGGACAGCACGCCAATAATTCCGTTGTGCTCCTGGATCAGGCCGTATGATACCGATAGGCCCAATC
>DRHF01000081.1 GCA_011049715.1 Desulfobacterales bacterium | reverse complement strand
TTTCCCATCTTTGCCATCGCTTCACAGGCCAATAATTCAACTTTTAGCCATATTTTATACCGGTTTTCATCGGTCCAGATATCACCCATGGCTTTTCTGGTATATCGTTTAATCATGATGCCTATTCCCGCATTACTGCTCCGCAGGGATCCAGATCGTCTCCCCATCATATTGAATCTGATTGACATGCTCGTAATCGACCTGGTCCAAGAGCGAAAAAACCTCTCCCATGTTAAAAATTACAATTTTACTCAGTGGATATAGCAGATCCAAATCAATGTCCAGTTTTCGTTCTTTGATGTTATATATGTAGACCATGTGTTCGGAAAATTTAAGGATTTTCCCCATTCCCGAGCTCACCCCCTTTTTATCGGGTTCATCGGATTGTGGTTCAAGAAGGACCCCTTTGTGTTGAAAATAATCCTTCATGAATGAAAAATGGATGTTCCAAATATTGTCATTTTCACGAACCACATAAATGCCGTACGCTTCAAATTTTTCTTCACGTATGATCTGTTTTAGCTCATCCTCAAGTATTTCCTTTTGATGTTGAAGGGCTTTTATTTCTCTGCGAAGTAGATCTTCTGTTTTTGCACTCTCAGCTTTTAGCCGTCCTCTTTTATGTTCGAGCGCTTTTTCAACTTCGGTGTACCGGGTTTTGACTGTTCTCAATTTTTCAGATATCTCTTTTGGCGCTAGATGGCTGATTGTGGGTAGCGGTTTTAACATCAGATCTTCTATGATGAGACCCCCCCTTTTTAGCCGTATCTTGTCTAAAATTTCTTTCATAGGTACGGTAATCGTACCGATTTTAATCGATTCATTCGCTTTGATAATAATATCAACCCCCTTATCAAGCCCAAATTTTTCCTTGCGCTTTCGCATCAACGCTCTCATTTCCCCGTCCGTTTCTATTTTGTTGTAATCAATAGTGCGCGCAGGGACAATAATAGGTTTGGTTTTGAGGGGTATTTGTGTTTTTCCAATTATATCTTTTGCGACATGCTCTAGGTCTTTCTCTTCGGTTTTGGGAGGTATTTGTGTTTTTTTATTTATATCTTTTGTGATGGGCGCTGGGGTTTTCTCTGCAGCACGCTCAGAGACCGGTTTGATTTCGTCGGGTTTAGATGCTATTTCTATCTTACCTTTTATGACCAGAACTTCTTTTTCATCTTCACGAAGGACGATGGCGAAAAGAACAGATAGCCCCGCTATAAGGGCGACCAGGATTCCAATTATTTTTTTGTAGGGTTTACCTTTTTTAACGGGCATGCTTTCCTCCTGCCATCCTGAATACCTGTGGACACACTTGATAGATCAGCCAAAAAATTGAGTCAATCCGCACCCTTTCCCTCACTAGTAATCCTACTTTCATTCAGGAGTATGCTGTCGTCTCCTTCGATCGTGATGCTGCAATGATGCTTGGCCTCAATATCATAAATTTCCTTCCGTTTTTTATTTAAAAGATAATCTGCCACATTTACAGGCACGGCCCCCTTTAAGTTGGCATCTCGGTTTTTCAGGATTTCAAGATGGAGTTTCCGTAAAAAACTGAGTCCGAGGGTTTCAGTCGATGGGATCATTCCTTTACCTTGGCAACGTTTACAGGGTTCAAAACTGCTGAACTCGATCGATGGCCTGATCCGTTGCCTGGACATTTCCATAAGTCCGAATTTTGAAATTTTTCCGATTGTTGTTCTGGCTTTGTCACCCTTGATATGGGTTCTCAATGTTCTCTCGACAGCTGATTTATTTCGCGGATCTCGAAGGTCAATAAAATCGATGACAATCAGACCACCCAGATCTCTTAATCGGAGCTGACGGGCAACCTCCTCCGCCGCCTCAAGGTTTGTGACCAGTGCAGTTTGTTCGACCGATTTTTTATGGGCGGTACGACCTGAATTAACATCGATGGCAACCAGCGCCTCGGTCTGCTCGATGACAATTGAACCCCCTGATTTCAATTCAACCCGGCTTTCAAAAATGGATGAAAGTTGATTTTCCAACTCGTATTTTGCAAATATCGGTTTCGGATCCTTGTAATACTTGACGATTTTGGTGTGTTTGGCCGATATGATCTTGATGAAGTCTTTGACTTCATTGTATACCGCCTCATCATCAACAAGGATTTCTGTCACATCGGATGTAAAATAGTCGCGGATGGATCTTAAAACCAAGGTCCTTTCTTTGTAAAGATTTGCGGGCGCTTTCGCCTTGATTCCCTTTTTTTTGATGTTTTTCCACAGTCGAAGAAGATATTTTATATCCCTGGACAGCAGGGTCTTGCTACAGTCATTGCCGACTGTACGAACAATTATGCCGAATCCTTCTGGGACGTTGAGCTTGTCTATGAGCACTTTCAGACGGTTTCGCTCCTCTTCAGCTTCTATTTTCCTCGAAATCCCACGATTGTTGCTGCCCGGCATAAGCACCAGGTATCTTCCAGGAAGCGATATATACGTCGTCAGCATTGCTCCCTTTTGCTGGGACGGGTCTTTTGTGACCTGCACAAGTAGTTCTTGACCCTTTTTGACCAGATGATCGATGGAACGTTCCCCTAATTGGATGTCTTGAAAGTAGTCACTATGAATTTCGTGTTTTTGTAAAAAACCGTTTCGTTCCGCACCATAATCAACAAATACGGCCTGAAGACTCGGAACTATTCGGAAGATAACTCCTTTGTATATGTTACCTTGAATAATTTCACGTGAGGCATTTTCGATGTGAAACTCTTCAAGCTTGCCCTCCTTTATCTTTGCAATTCTGCATTCATCACGGTCAATGGCATTGATTAGAATTTTATTGCTCATCTATTATCCGTCCCTATCTTCCTTATCGATCATCACCTGGGTATATGGGTACAAAAGCGTCGAAAAGATGGATATGTCTTTGGTTGTCTGTTGCTAAATGGCCTTGAAGTCCCTTTTCGAAAATCACGGCTTAACCTTTTTTCTAGATATGAAATCGTTAAATAAGTCAAACCATTTCTGATCCATCAAAATTAGCTTTGGCCCAAAAACGCGCTATCTCAGTTACGAATAACATCAAGGATAAATTTCTGTCTAAAAGAAAAACCATATTTCGAGTAAAATGTTTCATCCGCCTTATTACAACATTGATCAGACCCCGCAAGCCCTGAACGGATCGCCATAGACGACATTTTTTTTGTTGACTTCATCGCCCCGTTTTTGTAGTTACATTATAGTTAAAATGTGATTAAAAAATGACTTTTAATTCGTATTTCGCATCTAACATAGAGCGATTAATCGATGAAACTTCCGACGACCTATCTACTCTGAAAACAGGGAGACCCCAGATGAAATTAAAGCAGATTGCCATCTCCATCGAAAATTCACCCGGCCGTTTATACGAAGTGACACAGCTTCTGGGTGAGGCGGGAATCAACCTCCGTGCGCTGAATCTTGTTGAAACTGAAAACGATTTTGGTTTGCTTCGGCTTCTGGTATCGGATATGGCGACTACACGGCGGATTTTGATGGAGAAACATATCCCTGCCCAGGTCAATGAGGTAGTTGCCGCTGTAATTGAGGATAGGCCGGGAGGCCTCGCTAAATTGTTGAAGTATCTTCGAGATGCGAAGATCAATGTGAATTACACCTATGCCTTTGCAGGATTCTCACCAGGCAAGGCGGTGATGATTTTTAGATTCAGCGATAATGATAAAGCGATTGAAGTTCTGCAGCGTGAGGGTGTTCACCTCCTGGATGCGGAATCTTTTGGAATGCTGGAGACAGAAAGGTGATGGTTTCGTAAAACCCGGATTTTTACGCGGAGACCGAAGCAGTGTAACACCTGCTTTTTAGAGGAGAGAGTTCCAAATGAAAGATCAACAGGAATTTAACCCCCAATCCTTTGCCGTAGTGGGAGCCGGCCCGGTAGGATGTATTGTTGCGGCATTTCTCGCAAAGGGAGGGTATGATGTGACGCTCTGCGATGTTGTGCCTGAATTGATCGAGCCTGCTCAAAATCGCGGGATCATCATCGAGGGTGCGGAACAGCTTACTCAGGTGGTTTCGAGGATCTGTACCAGTATCGATGAGCTCGCAAATTATCATCCGGATGTGGTTTTTATTACGGTTAAGGCCAATGCGCTCTCTCTTATAGCCTCCGCCATCGAAGATTTTTATAGAGATGGTATGTATGTGGTCAGCTGGCAAAACGGTATAGATACGGAAAAGGAAATTGCCAAAACCCTGGGTC
>DRHF01000080.1 GCA_011049715.1 Desulfobacterales bacterium | reverse complement strand
GTTTTAAAGAGTATTTTCGGCCAAAATGCCCATCTTCAACATGGAAGGCTGTTATGATGTCCAGTAACCTTGAGGGTCAAACCGTCTGAGCATGGCCAGCTCCGTGTCATCCGGCATCGGGGTTCGGGTGATCTTTGGCGCCATACAGAGCCGCCAACCGGTATTTGCCAAAATTTCCTCAACGGTTACTCCCGGATGGATCGAAGTAAGTACCATTTCACGGGTATCTGGGTCAAAACGGAGAATGCCCAGGTTGGTGATAACCGTACACGGACCCCCCCGGGGCAGCCCCACCCGCTCTCGCCACCCCCGTCCATCACCGTAGCCGGGGGAAGTAATGTAATCTACCCGTGGGACAAACCGTCTTTTTTCATGGGTCATTATAATGATGTGACGTTTGGCAAGACTGGCAAGATCGCAAGCGCCACCGCTTCCTGGGAGTCGGGTTTTTATTTTTTTTGTGCCGCCAACATAACTGGTATTTAAATTTCCAAAACGATCCACCTGTGCCCCGCCGAGAAATGCGATATCTACTCTCCCTTGTTGAAGAAGCCCCATCAGATCGGCCGTATCGGCCAGCCACTGGGCGCAAAATAGATTGGGGAGGTCACCCATAGTCAGAATCGATTCAGGGGCTGGGGTATCTCGCACGATACCCAGTTCGTAAACACCGATAGCATCCGGCGCATGGGTGCTCTTAGCCAGCAAGAAACCAAGCAGTGGAAGCCGCATCCCTACAAACACAATCTCTTTATTCGCAATCTCACGGGCGGCAGCTGTCACCATGAGTTGGGAGGGAGTGTAATCAGAGATTTCTGCTTGTTTATTGATCGTTGATTTCATGGCATTTCCTTAAAACCAGCTTCTAATACCCAAAGTCCGCAGGTGCGGATCGAAGGTGATGTTTTATTTTCAATCGATCCATTCGATTTTTTCCCACCCGGTTTAAGTAATCCACCCTGTTTTTCACGTTATCTATCCAAAATGCCTTCCAATCGGCAAAACTTTCCGGTGTTCGACTCGCGGTTCGATAGTCGATAAATGATTGGTGATCCCTGTTATAACACCCCGGCACTGGAGACGGATGTCCACCCCACGGTGCATGCACCACCGCACGGACCCGAAACCCAGGGATGACGACCCTGTTGGGGTCACTCCGGATGGTATCCGTAGGGACGATCTCTTCAGCTGTGATAATCACATACTCGCTGGCCAGACACGCTTCCCGGGTGATGCCCATGTTCCCCCACATATGCGCATTGCCTTGTTCATCTGCCCGCTGAGTATGAACAATCGTTACATCTGGATGAATAGCCGCCACCGCAGTCAAGGTGTCGCCGGTAAAAGGGCATGTTATCGTTTTCAGACGGGCGTTGCTTTTGAAAAGATCGCTTCCCAGGGCCGTTCGGGCCGGCATAAAGGGGACGCCCATGGCCGCAGCCCGCAGGGACATGGACATGGTTAGATTTGAATGGTCTTCTATTTCGGTATTACCATTCTCGATCGCACGTCGAAAATTATAGGCGGAGCCGGTGATAACATTCCCCACCCATGCGGCCTGAACTTTACGCACACAACCCCCACCGATCAGTTGATCAAAGAGAATATCTGAAATAGTACCGATTAGGGTAAGGTCACGTTTGCGTTGGCGAATAATCTCATGACCCGCAGCAAAAGGAATAAGCGTTTCCTGGGCCGTACCCAACGCCACTGCACTGCCGTTTTGGACAAACCGAGATATGGCTTCAGACAGGGTGACAAGCTTTGAATCGGGCATGTTTATATCTCCAACAGAAATATCCCTTTTTGTGAACAATATGCAATTAGGGTTGATTTAATTTGCCGCCAACAAATGAAAAAGGCCCTGCCTCTTTTGCAGTGCCTTTTAACGGTATTGATTTATATGAAATGAAAAAGTTGCTATTCTTTCTGCTTGGTATTTTCGTCATCCACTTCAGGCTTCGGTTTTACAACTGTTTTACCTTTTCCCGTCACTGCTTTGGCAGATGTTGCCGCTGAGTCATCTGATTCGCTCTTTTTACCTGAGGTGCCCGGCATGTGCTTTTTCTTTCCTGTCTCTTTATCAGGTTTTCCTTTTTTAGAATCTGAAGCCTTTTGTTCTTCAGCTACCTGTTTTTTTCCTTTTTCAGCGCTTTTGGTCTTCTTTTTTGTTTTCTTTTTTCTGCTTTTTTCAGGTGAAATCAGTTCAACGATTGAAATGGGGGCGGCATCGCCTGGCCGTCTTCCCAATTTAACAACCCGTGTATATCCGCCGGATATTGCACCGAACCGATCGGAAGCTTCATCAAAAAGTTTATGAACAATTTTTTTTTCCCGTATGATTGAAAGTGCCAGACGTCTGGCATGCAAATCACCCTGCTTTGCTAAGGTGATCAAATGGTCTGCCCAACGCCTGAGCTCCTTTGCTTTTGGATCTGTCGTATGAATACGCTCATATTTGAAAAGCGAGGTCACCATATTTCTAAACATGGCTTCTCTATGGCTGCTGGTTCTATTTAATTTCAAACCGGCTTTTCGATGTCTCATAGAATCGTTTACTCCCCTTCCTCTTTTTCTTCTTCACGAGGCACAAACCCTTCAAGCTTCATCCCGAGAGAAAGGCCCATTTCGTTCAAAACCTCTTTTATTTCATTTAATGATTTTCTCCCAAAATTTTTGGTCTTCAGCATCTCTGATTCGGTCTTTTGTACCAGCTGATATATATTAAATATGTCGGCATTCTTGAGGCAATTGGCACTACGAACGGAAAACTCGAGTTCCTCAACACTCCTGTATAGATTCTCATTAAACTGCGGCTTGTCAGACTCTTCCGGTTTTTTATCCGGCACCGGTTCCAGAGCTTCATCAAAATTGATAAAAATCGTCATCTGCTCTTTTAGGATCTTAGCAGCATAGGCTACCGCATCCTCGGGCAAAATACTCCCATCTGTCCAGACTTCGAGCGTCAATTTATCATAATCCGTTTTCTGCCCAACGCGCGCATTGCTTACAACATAATTTACACGCTTGATGGGGGAGAATACGGCATCTATCGGTATCGTGCCTATAGGGGCATTTTCATCTTTGTTGGCTTCCGAGAGTAAATACCCTTTCCCAACTTTTACATTAATGTCCATTTTCAGCTTTGTTTTTTCTGAAAGCGTTGCAATGTGCAGATCTGGATTCAGTACCTCGCACTTTCCGTCATCACTGTTGATTTCCCCTGCTAAAAGTTCACCTTCTCCTTCAGTGTCAATTCTCACGGTTCTCGGTTCTAAATCAGCAAGTCTAAAATGCACCTCTTTTATGTTAAGGATAATTTCTGAAACATCTTCTAACACACCTGGAATGGTACTGAATTCATGCATCACGGTATCGAATTTAACAGATACTGCTGCCGCACCATACAATGAAGAAAGTATGATCCGTCTTAGAGCATTTCCGATTGTGATACCGAATCCTCTTTCAAGCGGTTCACAAACAAACTTGCCATAGGCGGGCTTGGTGGTAACCTGAACCTTTTCCGGCTTAATCATCTCTTGCCAGTTAATATACATGTGTTCATTTGATGACATTATCGTGTCTCCATTGACAAACGTCTGAATTGATCATCTTAAGTTACTTGGAATAAAGCTCAACGATTAGCTGTTCCTGGATGGGCATTGTCAGATCTTCTCGGATCGGAAAACCTTTTACAATTCCTTTTAGGTCTTTTTTTTCCAGTTCGAGCCATTGCGGGACGCCTCTGCGAACCACTGCATCAAGAGAATCTTCAATGGTTTTTACTTTACGACTCTTTTCTCGAACTTCGACGACATCACCTATCTTTATCAAATAGGAGGGAATATTTACTTTTTTTCCATTGACAAAAAAGTGTTGATGCCTCACAAGCTGTCGCCCCTGTGCACGTGAATTGACAAAACCCAAACGATAGACGACATTATCGAGACGTCGCTCCAAAAATACCAGCAGATTTGTTCCTGTTATCCCTTTCTTTCGATCGGCCTTTTCAAAAAAAAGATGGAATTGTTTTTCTGAAAGTCCATACATCCGTTTAACTTTTTGCTTTTCTCGAAGTTGTATCCCATAATTCGAGATTTTTCTTCCACGGCGTTGACCATGCTGACCGGGTGGATACCCGCGGCGATCGAAGGCACACTTATCAGAATAACAGCGATCACCTTTGAGAAACAATTTCAAATTTTCGCGTCGGCAGAGTCGGCAAACCGAATCAGTATATCGTGCCAAATTTATCTCCTTTCAAACAGTTATACTCTGCGCCTTTTTGGCGGTCGACAACCATTATGTGGGATTGGTGTCACATCTTTAATCTTTACTATATGGAACCCCGTAGCTTGAAGGGATCTCAAAGCGGATTCACGACCGGCGCCAGGGCCCTTTACATAAACCTCCACCTCTTTCATTCCATGTTCCATCGCTTTTTTGGCCGCATTCTCTGCAGCCAACTGGGCAGCAAAAGGTGTACTTTTCCTCGATCCCTTAAAACCTTGAACTCCCGAACTTGACCATGCAATGACATTACCGGCAGTGTCTGTGATTGTAATGATCGTATTGTTAAAAGTAGATTGAATATGTACAATCCCACTCAAAATGTTTTTCTTTTCTTTCTTTCTCGTGCGGACTTTTTTTGCCATTGACACCCTCTTATCTGATTTAATATCTCACCGGCGACAAATTTTAAAATTAAGGCTACTTCTTTCGGATGCCGCCTTTTTTCTTAACGGCCGATCTCCTCGGCCCTTTTCGTGTTCGCGCATTGGTGCTTGTTCTTTGCCCTCGAACAGGAAGCGATTTTCGATGGCGAAGTCCTCGGTAAGCTCCAAGATCCATTAATCTTTTGATATTCATTGAAACTTCGGTTCTAAGTTCACCTTCCACCCTATAATCGCTATCGATGACTTTGCGGATGTTATTGACTTCGGACTCCGTAAGCTGATCTGTCTTTGTATTCGGATCGATATTTAGCTTTGAAAGTATATGCATGGATGTGGATTTTCCGATCCCATAAATATACGTCAGTCCGATCTCAACCCGCTTGTTCTTCGGTAAATCGACGCCTGAAATTCTTGCCAAACCTTTTCCTCCCCTATCCCTGTCTTTGTTTGTGCCTTTTATTTTCGCAGATCACCCTTACAACCCCTTTTCGGCGAACTATTTTACACTTGCTACATATCTTTTTTACTGAAGCCCTGACTTTCATTTTCCCTACTTATCTTCCCCAATACCGGCATCCTAGTTGTTTGGTTTCAGATGACCTGCGCATAAGCCCAACCGGAAGAGCCGGCATTTGGTTTTCAGTTATTTCTCCCTGTATGTTATTCTTCCCCGAGAAAGATCATACGGGGAGAGTTCCACCGTAACTTCATCTCCCGGTAAAATTTTAATAAAATGCATGCGCATTTTTCCAGAAATGTGGGCGAGTACCCGATGCTTGTTTTCCAGTTCCACCTTGAACATTGCATTTGGGAGGGTATCAATCACTATACCCTTTACTTCAATCGATTCTTCTTTTGCCATATTTCAACTCCCATATAGATTGCTCAAGATAACAGGCCCCCCATCTGTGATGGCGATGGTATGCTCAAAATGAGCAGATAAGCATCCATCTTTAGTTACAGCCGTCCAACCATCTTCAAGTACTTCAACTTCATGTCCTTTTTCATTGACCATCGGTTCAATCGCGAGCGTCATCCCGCTCTTCAGGCGAAGGCCCATGCCGGGCTTCCCGAAATTGGGTATTTGTGGATCCTCGTGTAATTTACTCCCGATGCCGTGGCCTACAAATTTTCGGACAACGGAAAAGCCTCCAGCTTCCGCATACGATTGAATTGCATGAGAAATATCTGAAAGTCGACCATCGGGCACGGCTTTCTCAATACCTTTGTAAAGAGATTCTTCGGTAACCTGAGTGAGCCGTCTAGTGGATTCCGATATTTTGCCAACCGCCACTGTCTTGGCAGCATCTCCATAATACCCATCAAAAAGAATACCAAAATCAAGACTAACAATATCGCCCTCTTTCAAGGGTACTTTATTTGGAAATCCGTGTACAACTACGTTATTTACAGAAGCACAGAGTGAATAAGGAAAGCCTCTGTATCCCTTAAATGCCGGAATTGCATTTTTCTCTCTGACCAGTTTTTCCGAAAGATCATTCAAATAAAGCGTATTGACCTTTGGTCGAATTTCCGATTCGAGTATCTGAAGAATTTCCGAAACAATTTCGTTGCTTATCCGGATTTTCTCAATTTCCTGGGGCGATTTTAAAACCACCATATTAGAATCGCCCTTTCATTCTGCCCCCGCTTTTTTTCAAAAAACCTTCATAATGTCGGCTCAGCATATGGGATTCCATCTGGGAAATTGTATCAATCGCCACGCCCACGACAATAAGCAGCGCCGTTCCACCAAAATAAAATGGAACGTTAAATTTGGTGATTAAAATTGACGGGAGAACAGATACCGCCGAAAGATAAATGGCACCACCCAATGTAATCCGGGTTAAAACCCTGTCGATATAATCTGCTGTCCGTTTTCCGGGGCGGATACCCGGAATAAAACCGCCCTGTTTTTTCATATTATCCGCCACATCAACAGGATTAAATGTCACGGCGGTGTAAAAATAACAGAAAAAGAATATAAATCCGACAAACAGCAATTCGTACGCCACATTTCCCGGTCTCATTGCGGACGCGATGTTTTGCATCCATGGCACATTCATGAAGCTGGCCACGGTTGCCGGGAACATGATAATGGAGGATGCAAAAATAACGGGTATTACACCCGACGTATTGATTTTCAAAGGTAAATGGGTGCTCTGGCCGCCATACATCTTTCTGCCAACAACCCTTTTGGCATATTGAACAGGTATGCGGCGCTGCCCCTGCTCCATAAAAATAATGACGCCGACAACAGAAACCATCAGCACAACTAAAATGAGGATGGGAAATATCCCCATTTCACCTGTCGAAAGAAGGCGGAATGTATTGCCGATGGCAACAGGTAACCGGGCCACAATCCCGGCAAAAATAATCAGGGAAATACCATTTCCAATCCCCCGCTCGGTAATCCGTTCGCCAAGCCACATGATAAAGGCCGTCCCTGCTGTCAAGGTAATGACGGTCATTATCCTAAAATGCCATCCGGGATCGATGACGACTGGGGCACCACCTGGTGATGTCATGCTTTCCAAGCCGACACTGATGCCAAAACCCTGAATGATGCTCAATATCACCGTTCCGTATCGGGTATACTGGGTAATCTTTTTTCGTCCCTGTTCACCTTCTTTTGACAGCCGCTCGAGATGGGGGATAACCACCGTTAAAAGCTGTAATATAATGGATGCGCTGATATAGGGCATTATGCCGAGGGCGAAGACAGACAACCTCTCTAGGGCGCCACCAGAAAACATATCAAAAAGTCCGAGTAACGTACCCTTTGCCCTTGCGAAAAAAGAGGCCAGGGCTACCGCATCTATTCCCGGCGTAGGCACATGGACACCAATACGGTATATGGAAAGGAAGGCGAGGGTAAACAGGATTCGCTTTTTTAGCTCCGGAATCTTGAAAATATTCTGGAAACCACTGCTGATCATGATGGCAGAACCTCTATTTTCCCGCCGACGCGGGTGACCTTCTCTATTGCAGCTTTACTCGCCTTGTTAACTTTTATGGTAAGAGGATGTTCTATTTCACCTTGACCAAGGAGTTTGATACCATCTCTTCTGCCCCGTATCAGCCTTGATTGAATTAATGCCGTTTCATCAACGATACTACCTTTTTCAAATTTTGCCAGATCCCGAATATTAATTATGGCAAAATCCTTTTTGAAAATATTTGAAAAACCACGTTTGGGGAGACGGCGATGCAATGGCATTTGCCCGCCTTCAAATCCAGGTCTTACACCCCCACCCGATCGGCTTTTATGCCCTTTTGTTCCTCTGCCAGCGGTTTTTCCACTGCCGGACCCGACGCCACGGCCAAGACGCTTTCGTGTTTTACGCGATCCGGCTGCCGGTGATAGTTCGTCCAATCTCATTTCTTCTCCTCAACCTTCACCAGATGTGATACCTTATGAATCATCCCTCTGATCTCAGGGGTATCTTTAAGCTCGACAGTTCTTCCCCGTTTTGTCAGCCCCATGCCACGTAAAACCCTGCGGTGTTTTTCCCGCCTGCCAATCATGCTCTTGACCATTGTTATTAATAATACTTCAGCCATTTGACCTTTTTCCAGTTAAAGATCTTCCACACGAATACCACGCCGTTTAGCCACCTGCTCACGGCTTTGCAATTGTTTAAGTCCCTGTATTGTAGCTTTCACCAAATTATGAGGATTATTCGATCCGAGACATTTTGTTAAAATATTCTGAACACCCACCGCCTCAAGCACCGCCCTGACAGCACCACCGGCAATAACGCCTGTACCTTTCGAAGCGGGTTTGAGTAAAACTCTCCCCGCACCAAATTTTCCAATGGTCTCAAAGGGTATCGTCTCATTTACCAGTTGGATTTTGTCCATATTCTTCTTTGCTTTTTCCACACCTTTTCGAATCGCTTCCGGTACTTCCCCGGCCTTACCGAGTCCGAAGCCGATACTTCCCTCGCCATCGCCAACAACAACGATGGCACTAAAGCTGAACCGGCGCCCTCCCTTGACGACCTTTGCTACCCGATTGATATGGACTACTTTGTCGATCAGCTCATTTTCGCCTGTGTCTTTTTTGTACAAAAAATTGCCTCCTTCACGTGCTTTAACAAATAAAGGTTAAAAAACCAGTCCCGCCTCTCTTGCACCATCTGAAACCGCTTTAACACGGCCATGATATAAAAACCCGTTGCGATCGAAAATAACTTTTTGAATCCCTTTTTTAATCGCCCGCTCAGCAATGGACTTCCCCACCAAATTTGCAACTGCGATCCGCTCCCCTTTTCCCAAATGTTTATTTATCGCTTTTTGCATTGTTGATGCTGAAGCCAGCGTATGTCCCGCCGTGTCATCTATGATCTGCGCATAGATATGTTTTGTGGTCCGAAACACAGTGAGCCTTGGACGCTCCGTTGTCCCAAAAATATTCTTTCTGATCCTTTTCTTTCTCTTTAAACGTGCCCTCTTTCTGAAGTTGAGCGAATCCATGCTACCTTACCCCAATAATAACTAAAATGTATTATGCTATTTCGTTCCCGTCTTTCCAGCTTTCAATCGCACCCGCTCTTCGGCATATTTTATCCCTTTGCCCTTATACGTCTCAGGTGGTTTTAATTGTCTGATTGATGCAGCAGTAAGACCTACCAGTTCTTTATCGATTCCCGACAGTGTAATAATATTATTTCGATCAATAGCTGCTGAAATACCTTCGGGAAGTTCAAAATTGATCGGATGTGAAAACCCAAGGCTAAATTCTATACGATTACCGTTAAGGATCGCACGATAGCCAATACCCTTTATCTCCAGTACCCTTTCAAATCCCCGCTCCACACCTGTGATCATATTGGCGACTAGACTACGGGTAAGGCCTTGCAAGGCCCGACTCGTTCTATCATTGTTCGCTATATTCACATTTATCAGTCCATTTCCTAATTTGAGGTCCACCCGAGAATTAATTAATCGCTCCAACTTGCCTTTTGGGCCTTGGACGGTAACCCGCCTGTTCTGATACGATATCTTTATTTTATCAGGGACTGGAATCGGTTTCTTACCAACACGCGACATGTGCAGCTCCTTGTTGTCACTGGCCAATTATCACATCGAGTGACAAATTTACCAAACATTACAAAGTATCTCACCACCAAAATTTTCTCTTCTGGCTGTTTTATCGGTCATTATTCCTTTGGATGTGGATAAAATTGAAACACCCATGCCTTTTAAGACCGGCTCGATGTCTTTGCTTTTAACATAAATTCTACGGCTAGGTTTGCTAATGCGCTTGATCCCAATAATGGCATGGACCTGATCTTGGCTATATTTAAGATAGATACGCAAGATACCTTGTTTTGTGTCTTTTATGAATTTATAGTTTCGGATGTACCCTTCATCCTTCAATACTTTTGCTAATTCACTTTTTAACTTTGATCCTGGAATATCCGTACTATTAAAATTTGCTTTTCCGGCATTTTTGATTCGAACTAGCATGTCCGCAATTGGATCGCTCATTGCCATTGTTTTCTCCGTTATCGTCGCTTAGGTTAAAATGAATTATAAATAAATTTCATTTTCCATAAACGAGTTTACCAACTCGACTTTGTCACCCCTGGAAGCATCCCCTGTGAGGCAAGATTTCGAAAACAAATCCGACAAATGCCGAATTTTCTCATATAACCCCTTGGCCTGCCGCACATTGGACATCGATTATATGCCCTTACATTAAACTTTTGTTTTTTCTTTACTTTCATTCTGAGAGATGTTTTTGCCAATTCATCCTCCGTTTTGCATTAACAATCGATAATTGAGTATCTAAATTTACGATAAATCATCATTGGCAATCAGTTCCTGAAAGGCATACCCAGTAGGGTTAAAAGCTCTTTTCCCTCTTTATCGGTTTGGGCAGTTGTAACAACGCTGATATTCAACCCTTTAATCCTGTCTATTTTATCATAATCGATTTCTGGGAATATGATATGTTCCTTAATGCCAAGGGTATAGTTGCCGTGCCCATCAAATGCTTTGCCTGGCAGGCCTCTGAAGTCACGCACCCGTGGAAGCGCAATATTGACCAACTTTTGATAAAAATCATACATGCGATTCCGACGAAGAATAACCATGCAACCTATCGGCATACCGGTTCGCAGCTTAAAAGCTGCAATAGATTTTTTTGCACGGGTCACAACCGGCTGTTGCCCTGCGATGATTTTAAGCTCCTCGGTAGCACTATCAAGGAGTTTTATATTTTGAATTGCCTCACCCAAACCGATGTTCAGCACCAGTTTCGACAATTTCGGAACCTGCATCGTATTTTTATATTTGAAGGTTTCCATTAACTTGGGTATGACTTCGTTATAATAGTAGGTTTTTAGTGCTGACATGATCTTCCTGGATATTTAATCTAAGAGTCTATTATTTCATTACATTTTCTGCAGACGCGCATCTTTTTCCCATCATCCAGCCGTTGCATTTTAATACGAACCGACGTCATGCACTTGTTGCACATCAACATGACGTTAGACCAATGAATGGGAGATTCACTCTCAAGAATTCCTCCCTGCCTATTCTTAGCCGTGGGTTTTGAATGGTGTTTCACAATGTTGATGTTTTCGATAAGAATTCGGTCCTTCTTTCTAATTACCTTCAATATCTTTCCGATCTTACCCTTGTCTTTACCGGTAATAATTTTTACCTTATCATCTTTATGTAAATGGCATTTATGATACATCCTAAATCATATCCTCATTACCAACTTGCGGATGGTTAAATCTGCAAACATGGTTTTTTTTCGTCAATTCTTTACAATACTTCAGGGGCAAGGGAAATAATCTTCATGAATCTTTTGGCCCTTAATTCCCGCGCCACAGGGCCAAATATTCGTGTTCCGATCGGTTCCTTGTTCGGATTTATTAATACGGCCGAATTGTCATCAAATCTGATGTAGGATCCATCAGACCTTTTGATTTCCTTTTTTGTTCGAACCACCACAGCTTTTAAAATCTCTCCTTTTTTAACTTTAGCGTTGGGTATCGCCTCTTTCACGGTAACAACAATAATATCGCCCACACCCGCATACCTTCTTCTTGAGCCGCCCAGAACTTTAATGCAGTATAACACCTTCGCGCCTGAATTGTCTGCCACCGTCAACCTTGTTTCTGCCTGAACCATCTCCCTATCTTTCCCTTTTCGTTAAATCGCTTTTTCAACGATTGCTCTGACTCGCCATTTTTTTTTCTTGCTGATCGGTCTCGATTCAGCAATTAACACCCGATCTCCAATCCGACAGGCATTGGCTTCATCGTGCGCGGTATACTTGGAACGCCTTTTGATATACTTCTTATACAACCGATGTTTAACAAGTCGTTCGACTTGGACAATGACGGTCTTTTCCATCCTGTCACTGACAATCGTCCCGATCACTTCTCTTCTCATGCCTGATTTATTCATATTTACAACTATTCTTGATTGTCCCTATTTGTTTATAAAACTTCCCGTATGATGGTTTTTATTTTTGCTATATCGCGTTTGATTTGTTTCATCTTTTGTGGATTTTCAAGCTGGCCAACTTCGTGCTGAAAGCGCAAATTAAAAAGTTCCTCTTTCAGATCCTCCACTTTCTGTTGCCTTTCTTCTCGGCTCAATTCTCTTATCTCTATCGCCTTCATTACAGATCACTCCGCTCAACAAATCTTGTTTTAACTGACAATTTATGAGACGCGAGTCGAAAGGCTTCCCTTGCGAGGTCTATCCTTACGCCTTCCATTTCATAGAGGATTCTACCCGGGCGAATAACAGCCGCCCATCCTTCAGGAGCCCCTTTTCCTTTCCCCATCCGAACCTCAGCAGGTTTTTTGGTAAATGGCTTGTCCGGAAATATCCTTATCCACATCCTCCCACCCCTTTTGACATGACGCGTCATGGCAATACGGGCTGCCTCAATCTGTCTTGCGGTTATGGTACCGCATTCTATCGCCTGCAAACCAAATTCTCCAAAATTCAGACGACTCCCCCGACGGGAAACGCCCCTCATTCTACCTCTTTGCTGCTTTCGAAATTTAACCTTCTTAGGGCTCAGCATATACCATATCTCCTATCTGCTGACCTCAGCTTGATCTTTTTTCAGGATTTCTCCCTTAAAAATGAACACCTTCACACCTATAATCCCATAAGTGGTTTGCGCTGCAACAAAACCGTAGTCTATATCGGCCCTTAACGTATGCAATGGTATTCGGCCCTCTTTATACCACTCTCTCCTTGCCATCTCAGCACCACCAAGACGTCCGGAACAGATTATCTTTACGCCCTTTGCACCAAACCGCATTGCAGAAGAAACACAACGCTTCATTGCACGCCGGAATGCAACCCTGCGTTCGATTTGCAGTGCTACATTCTCCGCAACAAGCTGGGCGTCAATCTCCGGTTTTCTGACTTCTTGTATGTCGATGAGGACTTCATGTTTTACCATTTTCTCAAGTGTTTTTTTAAGCTGGGCAATTTCAGCTCCTTTTTTTCCGATAACAATTCCAGGTCTCGACGTATAAATTCCGAGCCTGATCCGATTCGATGATCTCTCTATTTCAATCCTAGAAACACCTGCATGGTAAAGTTTTTGTTTTAAAAATTTTCTGATTTTGAAATCTTCAAAGATATACTCCGAATAATTCTTTCCGGCATACCATTTGGATTCCCAGGTTTTAACGATTCCTAGCCTCAATCCTATCGGATTTACTTTCTGGCCCAAGCTTTTTCCTCCATCTTAAACAGTACCTTCAGCTAAAATGACTGTAATGTGCGTTGTTCTTTTCAATATCCTCGTTCCCCGACCTCGCGCCCTTGCTCTAAATCGTTTCAACGTCGGACCCTGGTCAGCGAGAACGTTTTCAATAACGAGCGAGTCAACATCAATGTCTGGATTTTGGTCGGCGTTTGCCACAGCACTGCGAACAACCTTTCCAACAACGCCTGCCGCTTTTTGAGGCATAACCTTAAGCATTTCCAGCCCCTTCTCAACCGGCTTCCCCTTAATGATGCCAACCAGCTTTTTCACTT
>DRHF01000079.1 GCA_011049715.1 Desulfobacterales bacterium | reverse complement strand
TGGCCTGTGCTGGCTGATAGCTGAAGAAGATCCATTTTACCTCGTTGGTAAAAACAGGATATATTATTTATTCATTTCACCACTGAATTCATAAGGCCTCACAGCCAATATGTACGTTTGCAAAGAGTTTGGTGCAAAATTCAGGAGTTAAGTTATAGAAATGAATAGATCAACTATAAACAAATCCGTTTTACTCCTTTTAGTTCTCTTCATTTCAGCAATCTTTTTATCAATGATTAAACCTTTCCTGATGGCAATTTTTTTAGCCGGAATATTTTCTTCTTTAGCTCATCCGCTCTACCTTCGACTTGTCGGCTGGTTCAGAGGCAAAAAGGGGCTTGCTTCTATCACTACATTACTCCTGATTGTTTTGCTTATTATGGCACCCCTAATCGGACTTTTGGGAATTGTCACTGCTCAAGCGGTAAAGGTAGGTCATTCCATTGCTCCCTGGGTGCAGAAACAACTGAAACAACCAGACTCGATTTGGAATTTGTTCAGCTCATTACCATTTTATAAACAAATTGAACCTTATCAAGAACAGATAACGCAAAAAGCCGGAGAGGTTGTCGGCAGTATCAGTAGTTTTTTGATAAACAGCCTGTCTTCGGTAACAATTATGACCGTAAATATTCTTTTTATGGGTTTTGTTCTCCTCTACACAATGTTTTTTTTCCTCATTGAAGGGGACAAACTGCTTGAGAAAATTCTTTACTACCTGCCGTTACAGGACAAAGACGAGCGCAGAATGCTGGATAAATTCAGCTCGGTAACCAGAGCTACGCTAAAAGGGACCGCCGTTATCGGCTTATTACAGGGCGGATTGGCGGGAACCGCTTTTTGGCTGGCCGGTATCCCCAGCGCGGTGTTCTGGGGTACCATCATGGCAGTTTTGTCCATCATTCCGGGAATAGGTTCAGCACTAATCTGGATGCCGGCGGTGATTATTTTAGCAGCAAGCGGCCATTTTGCCACTGCGATCGGACTTTTTGTTTTTTGCGGCCTGATTGTCGGCAGCTTAGATAATTTTCTCCGTCCCCGTTTAGTGGGAAAAGATACCGAGATGCATGAACTTCTTATTTTTTTTGGCACACTTGGCGGCATCGCCCTTTTTGGCCTTTTGGGTTTTATTATCGGACCGATAATCGCAGCTCTTTTTGTCACAGTCTGGGAAATTTACGGGAATGTTTTTAAAGATATGCTGCCGGAAGTCGGCAAAGTGATTCCTGATTTAACGGATAATACCGAAAAAAACCAGGATACCGGTTTCGATAACGATAAAAAATAAAAACTCAGCATATTAGATATATTAAACCAAAAGAAGAAATTTTTTAATGACTCGAAAAGAAAAATTACTGTTGCCCAAAGAAATTGCCCTATGCCAACAGATTGTCTCTAAAAAGGACAATAATATGAAATTGATCCGCTGATATGTCCAAAATGCCGGAACGAAATGAAAACTATCAGCATTATTGAGGACAAAGCAGTTATCAAAAAGATATTGCAGCATCTTGGCCTCTGGGAAACCCGAAGCCATGATCCGCCCATTTGCAATAACCCACATACCCCTGATGCCATATTTCGACTTGCTAAAAGCAATCTCTTATCCCTTAGAGCATAGTCATGCGATCATCGTTATACCGATTGCAAATATGAGTTTTGTGGTCGCTCTGTTTATATCTATCTTAATAAAAATGGAAGTATTCACTTTAAATAAATTGTTTGTTTTAACATTGGCGATAGTTTCTATAATCTTGCAGTCATAACCGAGGTGAAACCCTTCTTGATCGATTCCCAAACAACGGTTAAATGAAATCTCAAAAAATGACGATATAATAAGTAGGCAACAAAAACATTCTTATTTGTCCCACATTGTTTGTCTTTAAAGAGGAGATTTGAGATGGGTAAGACAATTAAAGTTCGAGGGATTGGTGCAAAAGGATTCCCTCACGGGAAAAGTCGAGGTAGAGAGCGATCATCCACCCCGACAACTCGAATCTACACCTGGAAGTCGAGCAGTTTCTCTCTCACAGCGACATCCAACTCGGAAATATACCGGTGACCATAATTGTTAATCCTCCAATCCAGAATGATATGGTCCGATTCCGGTATACGTTCCATGAAAATACATCCCTTCCAAAATCATCGATTTCGAAAATAAATAAAACTTCGGAGACTAAAGTTTTCATGCATTATGAAACATCAATTCCAATCCAATCGACACCCCGGTCTGTATTTTCCGAGGCTTAATCCTCTATCATCACGAATCGCTATTTCCCCACATACGCTGTAAAGAATCTCAAGCTTTCATCCGACAAATAATACTGAATCATAATTTTCTTGTTAAGTGTGAGGGGCAACCTGATCCCACATCTCGACAACGTATCGAAGTTGTGAAAAAGTTCAGTTCATAAAAGCATTGATTTCCATTTGAAATCAAGTACGTTTTATCTGCAATCCTGGTGAACAGCCCCGCTTCTTTAAATTGTCTTTCCCAATTATTTCTGAAAACTTACTTGTATTGACAGTATGGCAGTTTGAATGATACCTTTGAATAGATTCTAAGCGAAGCCCGTTTCCAGATCAGTATTAAAATCCCTCTGGCTGTCGATTTCTTCAACAAACCGATCGACCTATTTGCCGCCTACACCAACCGTTCCTTCTGGCAGATATACAACAGTAAACTTTCTTCTCCTTTCAGGGAGACCAACCATGAACCGGAAGCCTGGGTTAAGTTCCGCTCGAATTGGACATTTGCCGGTATTACAAACAAGGTCAATGCCGTCGGCATCGTACATCAATCCAATGGCCGGGGCGGTACATTATCCAGAGGTTGGAATCGAATATTTGCCAATTTTATTTTTCAAAAACCCGAGCTTTTCACCAAATCCGACACCCTGGCATTTAGTATCAAACCATGGATTCGGCTTCCTGAAAGTGATGAGGATGACAACAATCCGGACATCACCGATTTCTTAGGTAACTTCGAAACACATGCCGCCTACAAATGGAACCGGCATGTATTCTCCCTGATGCTTCGCAACAATATTGAATCCGGCTTCAGCCGAGGTGCGGTGGAGTTTGATTGGAGTTTTCCCATATGGAAATACCCTTACTTCAAAGGGTATTTTCAGTGGTTCAGCGGTTACGGAGAGAGCCTGATCGACTACAACGTGCATAACAACAGCATCGGCTTAGGTGTCCTGATAACCGACTGGCTTTAGGAAATTTACACAACTTCTTAAAAGGTGAAAGCGCAACCATCAATAGCTTCACTTTTACCTCAGACCCACAGCGCATCTATAGCATTATGCTCAATCGGCAACCGCTTTTGTCACTGACCTAAACCCATTCAGATCAACACAACATGATGTGCTGACTTATCAATTGGCATACAATCTCACTTCTGCCATATTTCGACCTGCTAAAAACAATCTCTTATCACTAAATTTTCAATGTGATATTAAATGGTTACGGGTGTCTAAAAACCAACAATAATCCCTCTGAATGGATACTAAAAAAGTTGCACCGGTTGGGGGAAGATTATTTGATATCACGGTCATAGTTTTACTGTAATGTAGTACCCCTGATCGCCGCGTTGCAACAAGATAACCACCGATCGTTTTTTGCGATAGTGTACGATCGCCTTTTGAAAATCTTTGATATTCTTTACCTTGATCTCGTCCAGTTGTCGAATAACGTCTCCTGTCCGTACCCCAATTTGGAACAGATACGATCGCCGGTTAATCTCTGAAATAACCACCCCCTTATTTATCGATCGATCTTTAACGCTTATTCCAAGAAGTTTGCGGGCCAGATCCATGGCAAGCTCAAGGGGGAACACAGCGGCATTCACCGTGAAGATCCGCTCTTTGTCTTTTCGCAAAATGCGGATTTTTATAATTTCACCGGCCGCAACATTTCTCATTTCCGTATTATATTCTTTATCCGAAAAAATTTTTTTGGTGCCGATGGACAAAAGGATGTCGCCGTTTTGGATGCCGGCGTTTTGAGCAGGGCCTTTTTTTATCACCTCTTTTATTAAAACCCCTTCGCCATCTGGCACATTTAGATATTTGGCGAGCCGTTTATCGATGTTCTGTACGGTGACACCGATCCATGCCTGAATGACCTCTCCGTATCGGATCAGGTCAGAGACAATTCGTTTTGCTTTGTTGATCGGAATGGCAAACCCGATTCCCTGGGCCTTTGCGTAGATGGCCGTGTTGATACCGATCAGTTCACCGTTTATGTTGAGCAAGGGGCCGCCGCTATTTCCGGGGTTGATTGAAGCGTCGGTCTGTATAAAATTTTGAAACACCTGTTTATCGGTCCGAACGCTACGATTAAGCGCACTGATGACACCGGTGGTAACCGTATTTGAAAATCCAAACGGGTTACCGATGGCGATCACCGTTTCACCGATCATAAGATCTTTGGATTCTCCCATCTCAATGGCGGGCAAGGGGTCTTTCGAAGCGATACGCAGGAGCGCAAGGTCAGAGTCCGGATCAGCCCCAACGATTTGTGCTTCAAACTCACGCCCATCTTTCAACACAACCGTGATCGTACCGGTTTTGGCGATGACATGGGTGTTTGTGAGAATGAAGCCTCGGTTCCCATCTATGATAACACCGGAACCTAGGCTGCTCCGCTTGTATCTTCGCTCAAAACCGGGATCAAAAAAATCCTTAAAAAAAGATTCGAAAAAGGGATCCATACCGAATCCGGAAAACGGGCTGGTGCGCTTGCGAACCTCATACTCCGAACTTATGTTTACAACGGCTGGGCTGACCTTTTTTACTGCGAGGACAACAGCATTTTCACGGCTATTTCCCGCCCCAGGAGAATCTTGGGGTATTGAAAGGAGAAGGATAAAAGCGATAGATAGAAAACTTATTGATTTCATGAATATTTTGTTGTTGATTTGTACATTGATTTCTGGCATATGCGACTTTTTTCTTTCAAGATGATGTTGTTTTAGGGAACTGCTAACTTTACAAGTTTTGGCATAAAAGCATTTATATCATGTTAATAAAAACCTTTCAAGATATCCTGCCGCTGGTGGAAAAGCCCAGCAGCTATCTGGGCAACGAAATAAACAGCATTAGAAAAGACCTCGATAAGGTCAAACTTCGTGTTGCCCTTGCATTTCCGGATCTGTATGAAATCGGCACATCGCATTTCGGAATGCAGATAATTTATCATATTTTAAATATGGACAAACAGATAGCAGCAGAAAGGGTATTTACCCCCGGAAGTGACATGGAGGAATATCTCAGATTATCCGGCCTGCCTTTAGCGACACTGGAATCGCAGACCCCCCTGGGCCGCTTTGATATAATCGGTTTCAGCCTTCTCTACGAGTTAAATTACACCAACATACTTACCATGTTTGATCTCGGAAAAATTCCGTTTTTTGCTCGGGAAAGGGATTCGGACGTGCCGCTTGTCATTGCCGGAGGACCATGTACCTGCAATCCCGAGCCGATCGCCGACCTATTCGATGCCATGGTGGTGGGGGATGGGGAAGGGGCCGTGATGGAGATGGCTCAAGCCTGGATTCGATGGAAAAAAACCGGCAACCGGGACAAAGAAAAACTGTTAACAGACTGGTCCGGCATCGAAGGCGTCTATATTCCTGCCTTTTATCAGGTAACATACGACCCCGCGGGTTTCCAGGTCCCTCTACCCCGACCTTTTGATCAGACAATGAACAAAGGGAAGGTTAGTCGTGCGATTTTTACAGACCTCGATAAGGCCCCTTTTCCTGGTGAACCGGTTGTTCCTTTTGGAAAACCGGTTCACGACCGGCTTCGATTGGAAGTTTCACGAGGGTGTTCGAGGGGGTGTCGTTTCTGCCAGGCAGGGATGATTTATCGCCCGGTACGTGAACGCTCACCCGACACACTTCTTTGTCAAACAGATAAGTGCCTTGCTTCTACAGGGTATGAAGACATATCTCTTTTGTCTCTGAGTACAGGCGATTATCAATGCCTTATTCCACTTATGGAGCGGTTGATGGATCAGTCCGAATATAAAAATATTGCGGTTTCACTTCCGTCGCTTCGGGCAGATATGTTGACACCCGACCTGATGAAACAGATCAAAAAGGTCCGAAAAACAGGATTTACCATCGCACCGGAAGCGGGCAGCCAGAGGCTCAGAAATATTATCAATAAGAATATAACAGAAAAGGCGGTTGCAGATACTGTTAAACATGCATTCAACCTGGGATGGCAAAGGATAAAACTCTATTTCATGATCGGACTGCCGTATGAGACCGGTGATGACCTGAGATCGATTGTTGAATTTGTGAAAGATCTTCGAAAGATATCTGTCCCAAGGAAAAATAATGGGAAAATCAATGTCAGTATTTCAACATTTATTCCCAAACCACATACTCCATTTCAATGGGCATCACAAATTACACGACTTGAGTCAAAAGAAAAGATAAATTGGTTACGGCAGAATTTAAAGCTCCCAGGGATCCATGTCAAATGGCAGAATCCGGATGTCAGTTTTCTGGAAGGGCTTTGGGCAAGAGGAGACAGGCGTCTCGTCAATCTTTTGGTTGCGGCATATCAAAAGGGGTGCAGATTTGATGGCTGGAGCGACAAATTTCAATATGACCGGTGGGAGAAGGCCTTATCCGACGCCGGGGTCGATATCGATTTTTATACCACCCGGAGAAGGGATCTGGTGGAGCCGCTGCCCTGGGATCATATTGATATAAAAATTAGTAAAGACTTTTTAAAGGAGGAATGGAAGAGAGCTGAAGAAGGAATTCCCACACTTGATTGCCGGTGGGGTGATTGTCACGGCTGTGGTGTTTGTAATTTTCAAACGATTCAACCGAAGGTTTTTGAGAGAAGTGCAAAAAAGGGGGTAACCTCTTTAAACCGTTCTGGCGCTTCCTTTGAATCCAAATCGGAATTTAATAAAAGAATCAAAATCACCTATTCAAAGTTAGAACCCGGAAAGTACTTCGGGCACCTTGAGTTGGTGAATATATTTCTGCGCGCGTTAAGACGAGCGAAGATATCAATTAAATATTCAAACGGATTTCATCCCATGCCAAAAGTTTCTTTTGAAGACCCCCTTCCGATCGGAATGGAAAGCCAAAACGAGATTTTTTTCCTGACAACCACGGAAATGATGGAGCCCGAAGATATAATAAAGGGTTTAAACAATCATCTTCCACCGGGTATTTTGATTCATGACTGTCAAATTGAACCATCTTCCGGTGGAAAAAATGATAACAAATCAACCCGGTATCAGATTGTATTAAGGGATGAAGTTTTTAAAAAAAGTGAACTCGAGCGGTTTCGTGAAAGAAACGAACTGATCGTTAGCCGCCTGAACCGAAAAGGAAAGTTGAAAAAGATAAATATAAAAGATATGGTTGAAAGCATCCAATTGCTTTCTCCGAAAAAATTGGAGATCATCCTGGAGTCAAAAAGGGGAAGTATGATGAGGCCGATGGAAGCTGTTCTTAACATTTTCACGGTTTCAGAACAAACGCTGCGGCAGGCTAAAGTTGTCAAAATGGCGAAACAGAACACCTGATGTATCGCAAACTGGTTATAAATGTTACAGAGTATGAAACTCGAGTCGCACTCCTTGAGGATGGAACCATTGCGGAATTATTCATCATACGCGGAGATGGCACGGATCTCGCGGGAAATGTATATAAAGGAAGGGTTCAGCGGGTACTACCGGGCATGCAGGCCGCTTTTGTGAATATTGGGATTGACCAAGCCGCATTTATTTATGTGGACGACGTCATTGGAAACAGCTCCAAAGATATTGAAGAGCGGTTTATCCAGAGTGATGAAGTTGACAAGGATATTGAACAAACCGACCAAACGGATTCGGCATATTCCCATACTACCAGCAATTTTCCGATAGAGACGCTTATTACTGAAGGGCAGGAGATAATGGTTCAGGTGACAAAATCGCCCATTGGGACCAAAGGGGCACGTGTGACTTCCCATGTTTCGTTGCCCGGCCACCTTCTAGTTATGATGCCAACTTCAACGCATATTGGGGTGTCTAAAAGAATAGAGGATGAATTCGAAAGAGACCGTTTGAGAAACTTAATTGAAGGGTTAAGAACAAATAATTGTGGTTATATTGCCAGGACCGCCGCCGAAGGCGTTGACGAAAAAAAAATTGAAATTGAAATCGCTTTTCTGAGGAAATTGTGGGAAACCGTACAAAAAAAATTCAAAACAGCACCAGTACCCTCTCTATTACACCAAGAGCTCAATATTATCCATAGGGCCGTTCGAGACCAGTTGATCCATGATGCAGAAAAACTGATTATAGACTCCCGTTTGGAATATGAATCTGTTCTAAGGTTTCTTGATATGATTATGCCGAGTTTGAAACATTCCATCGAGCTATACGAAGGGACGGAGCCGATTTTTGACGCACATAATCTGGAGGGTGATATTTCACGGGGGTTAAAAAGGAAAGTGTGGTTGAAATCAGGTGGTTACATAGTGATCGAACATACCGAAGCGCTTACAGCCATCGATGTGAACACAGGCCGTTATGTCGGCAAGCACAATCCTGAAGAAACCATACTAACAACAAACCTTGAGGCTGTGAAAGAGATAACCTACCAGATACGTCTTCGGGATATTGGCGGTATCATCATCGTTGATTTTATCGATATGGAAAAAATCTCGAGCCAGGACAAGGTATTTGATGCATTCCAAGAAGCCCTGAAAAAGGATCGGAGCAAAACCCATGTCCTGCCCATATCGGAAATGGGGCTGATACAGATGACACGAAAGCGAATTCGTAAGCCGTTGACCCATTTGCTCTGTGAACCTTGCCTTTATTGTGAGGGAGAGGGTTATCTCCTATCCAAACAGTCTGTTTGTTACAACATTTACAAAGAAATCCTTCACGAAGCGACGGACAGCTTAGGTGCCAAGCTGACCTTAAGGGTCAACCTAGAGATTGCCGACCTTCTCCATGGCGCGGAAAACAGGCTTATCACATCCCTTGAACGCATCATCGGAAAACAGATTGAAATATATCCGAATGCCCAATTTCATTTGGAAAAGTTTGAAATTTTTGAACACCCCCAGACCAAGCCTAAACCCCTATAAGGCAGCAACTTTTTTTCTAATGGTTCATTTTTATTGTATTATCAATAGATTAAATAAGATTTTGATGAAAATCCGGAACAATCAAAATATAACCGGGCAATTTTTATTTTTCACTCAGAAAATGCCAGAATCGCTCAATTTGGGTGATAATAACTTTTTGAGGCTTGACATAAAAAACACATTGTGTTTAAATTATAAGGTTTAACGAATTGAATCCAAACATATAGCGTTTACCTCGAAAACATTGAAAACAGAAAACTTTATCGATCATAATGATGAAAGAGCTCAAAGGGGTATGGTGCCATATTTAAGGTGTATGGAACAAGGGAACCTAAATTATGAAGAGAACATATCAACCGAGCAGGGTGAAACGAGCTAGAACACACGGCTTTCGGAAAAGGATGTCCACAAAGCAGGGCAGAAGAATTATTAACCGGCGGAGGGCAAAAGGGAGAAAACGGCTAGCCGTTTAATCGTAAAAATGTTTTTGGCATATTGCCAGCTATATGGGTAAGCATGATTTGAGGCAGGCTTATACCAAGGCCGATAGAATTTTAAAACGCTCTGAGTTTCTTCGACTCGCCAAATACGGAAGGAAAATTCAAAGCAGGCATTTTATTGCTATATTTGGAACGAGTCCATTAGAAAGAACGCGCCTTGGTGTCACTGTTAGCAGAAAGGTTGGGCGGGCGGTAACGCGCAGCAGGGTCAAACGCTATTTACGCGAGTATTTTCGATTAAACAAACATGACATTAAAAGGAATTTGGATATTAACATCATTGCAAAGAAAGCGGCTGCAGGTTTATCGTCGGATCAGACATTTTCTTCCCTTAAACTTATTTTCAACAGTATAAAGGAGTTTTAATTTTCAAGCAAATGTTACGGATAATCCCCTTATTTTTAATAAGGGCTTATCAATATATGTTGTCTCCTGTTTTAAATCCTGCTTGTCGTTTTTACCCCACCTGTGCCGAATATGCTTACCGGGCAATTTCTCGATTTGGTGTGCTGAGAGGCTCTTTTATCGCGTTAAAAAGGATTTTAAGGTGTCATCCACTCAGTACAGGTGGTTTTGATCCTGTTCCTTCAAAGATAAACCCGGAAAAATAGCCCGAAAAGCCGATTACTATTCACTGTATGTTATGTATAACTGCAAAAACTCGGGTTAACACCCTAAAGCCACTTGTAATTATTAACATACAGCATTTTATGCCACTGCAGCAGAAAATGCTCAATATCGATCACAAAAGATTTTTTACGAGTTAATCAAATGTGATCCAAAATTAATTTAAATCTTCCTATTCATTACTTGAGGAGAAAAATATGGAAAAAGCGCGATTGTTTATGGCCATTGCACTCTCATTTCTCGTATTCTTTTTATGGAATGTTTTTTTTGTTGAGAAGGAAACGGTTGAACCACCAACCGCTAAGACACAGGCACCTATTATAGAAATGGAAGAAAGTTTTGATAAAAAAGAACAGCCGGCTGAAAAGGAGGAGGTGAAACCGGTTAAGACCGCCAGAACGATACAGGTGAACACACCTTTATACACGGTGAAGATTTCAGAAAAAGGATCAGCCATAAAAAGCTTTGTGCTTAAAAGATACCGGGAACAGGTCGAATTGGATTCTCCGCTAAAAGAAATTGTTTCAAAGAACTTGCCCGATGGCACTCTCCTAATGGGATTTGCCGGAAAAAGCATACCGGGTTTGGACAGGGCCGTTTTTTCAGCAGATTTGCCATATGATTCCATTGATATTGTTTATGGTTCTGAACCACTCATTTTTTCATGGGTTTCGCCTAATGGGATTGTTGTTAAAAAGGAATTTTTCTTTTCGCCTGAAACCTATCTGATCGGGCTGACCATTTCCGTAAAAAACAACTCAAATGAGACCCTTAGGGACAATCTTGTATTATCGCTCAAGAGCACTACAGGTGAACAAAAAAGCAGATTTGGTTTCGAAGGCCCCAGTCTGCTTTTGAACAACAAGCTCAAGCAGATAAAAATGAAAAAGATCGAGGAAAAGAATATATATTCGGGAAAACTGGGATGGATTGCGCTTCAAGATCGTTATTTTATGTCAAGCATCATTTCGGAAAAGAATGAAGAAGCGAGTATGCGGCTTTTTCTCAAACCAGACCATATACTCGAAGCTGAATTTTTGCAGCCCGAACAGGTGATCCAACCCGGATCCGAACATTTTTTTGATTTTAAACTGTTTTTTGGACCCAAAAGCATGATCATTTTAAACGATATCGGGTATAACCTGGGCAAGGCGGTCAATTTTGGAATGTTCGACTTTATTGCAAAACCGTGTGTCTGGCTGATGAATTTCTTTTATCGTTTTATTCCCAATTACGGTGTTGCCATTATTATTTTAACCCTAATGACCAAGGCTCTCCTTTGGCCGCTGGGTTCAAAGAGCTACAAATCGATGAGCGAAATGAAAAAACTGCAACCGTTGATAGCCGAATTAAAAGAAAAATATAAAAATGACAGGAAAAAAATACAGCAGGAGACTATGGCGCTTTATAAAACGTATAAAATAAATCCTCTGGGCGGATGTCTCCCTATGGTAGCACAGATTCCGGTATTTTTTGCACTTTATCGAATGTTATATGAAGCCATTGAGCTAAGACATGCGCCTTTTTTTGGCTGGATCCGTGACCTGTCGGCGCCTGATCGTCTTTTCCGATTCGATTTTTCAGTCCCGTTTATGGAACCCCCATACGGTATTCCCGTTCTAACAATTATCATGGGGGCCAGTATGTTATTGCAGCAAAGGATGTCTCCTCCCCCGGGGGACCCGGCTCAGGCCAAAATGATGATGTTAATGCCGATAGTTTTTACGGTAATTTTTATTAATTTTTCATCAGGACTTGTCTTATACTGGCTTGTCAACAATGTTCTATCTATTTCCCAGCAATATTATGTTTCAAAGAAAACTGCTTAACGATGGAGGATATTCATGTCGAAGCATTTAGAATTTGAAGATAAAAGTGTTGAAAAGGCGATTCAAAAAGCGTGTGATAAAGTCCACATGACCAAGGAAGAATTGAGATATGAAGTTATTTCTTATGGATCGAGTGGTATTTTTGGATTGGTAGGATCAAAGAAAGCACGGATTCGTGTTACGATACCCGAATTCGCTCCAACACCCAATAAAACAGGCCAACCGGCCAAAAAGAAAGTTTTACCATCCGAGCCAACAAAGATCGAAGATAGCGAAAAGGATGCCGTTTCCACCGACCCCGTTGAACTCGGCAAAAGTGCGCTACAGCGTATCATTGATTTCATAACAACAGATGCGGAGATTTCGGTTAAAGAGGCATCTGACCGAATTCTATTGAACGTCAAAGGGGGTAACACCGCTGCACTTATCGGCAAGCATGGGCAGACGCTCGAGGCTATTCAATATCTTGTTGAAAAGGTCGTCAATAGACAAATGGAGCAACGAACCCGCATCTATATCGACATTGAAGGCTATTTGGAAGCCAGACAGGCCAGCCTGGAAAGACTTGCCATTCGCCTTGCGGAAAAGGTCAAACGAACCGGAAAACCAGAGACCGTCGGCCAAATGAATGCCCATGACAGGCGTATCGTTCACCTTGCTTTGAAAGGTGATGAGGGTGTGAGAACTCTGAGCAAGGGGGATGGATTTATTAAAAAGCTTTTGATATTTCCAAAGAAGAATTCTTTGCTTAAAGAGTAACAATCAAATCTCCAATGAACAATTCGACCATTGCGGCTATTGCGACTCCGATCGGAAGTGGTGGCATCGGCATTATCCGGATTTCCGGTCAAAAAGCCGTTTCGATTGCAGCATCTCTTTTTCAACGGTCACATCTTGCTTCAAATGTTTTATCAGAAAATTCCATAGGTAAACATTTAGGTTTAACAGACAGGTTCAAATCCCATCATTTCTATCATGGATTTATTGTTCATCCAGAAACCGGACTAGTTTTGGATGAAGTTCTTCTCACGGTTATGAAGGCTCCTCATTCGTACACAAGGGAAGATATCGTTGAAATCAATACACATTCCGGGCGTGTTGTGATGGGCGCCGTCCTGGCGTCCGTCTTGCGCCAAGGGGCGAGACTCGCCGATCCAGGTGAATTTACAAAAAGAGCATTTATTAACGGGCGGATTGATTTAATACAAGCTGAAGCGGTCGTTGATATCATTAATGCAAAGACGGATGAAGCGCTTAAAATGGCGACCCGTCTAATAATGGGCGGACTGGGAAAACAGGTTGAATCAATTAGAGAATCTTTGGTTCATGTTCTGGCTTCATTCGAAGCCGCCATCGATTTTCCAGAAGAAGCCGAAGAAATCATTGAAGCTGAATCAACCCGTGAGCACATCCAGTCACAGGCCATAAATGTTTTAAAAAAGCTGATCGAGCAATATGATGATTCGCATGCGGTCAGAGATGGCCTAAAACTGGTTATTGTAGGCAGGCCCAATGTGGGCAAATCAAGCCTAATGAACTGTCTTATTCAAAAGGACCGAGCCATTGTTACATCAGTTCCAGGGACAACCAGGGATTACATAGAGGAGCACCTCAGTATAGAGGGAATTCCGGTTATCATAACCGATACCGCTGGAATCCAGGAGACAAAAGACCCCGTTGAAGTCATTGGAGTACAAAAGGCCAGGGAATATATGGACCAAGCGGATCTGATCATTTTTATGGTGGATGCCAGCAGTTCATTGTTGAAAGAGGATAAAATAATATACCAACAGTTGAAAGACAAGCCTTTCATACTGGTTATAAACAAGTCAGATCTTGTGGATAAAGACTTTAAATTTGAGTTCCCTGATTCATGGGGTGATCCGCCGAGGGTGAAAGTATCGGCGCTTTATCGTAAAGGCATTGAGGCATTAAAGACGCTTATCCTCGAGATTTGTGTCGGTGGCAAACTACCCGATTCGGAAAACGATATTGTCCCGAATTTAAGACATAAAATTGCCCTCGAACGTTGCCTCCGGTCAACCTTAGCCGTTGCGGAGGGCGTTCGGATCGGAAGGCCGTTGGAGCTTGTTGTGATGGACCTAAAAGATGCTATTGATTCTCTTGGTGGAATAACGGGTGCGACAACACAAGAGGATATACTTGATGAAATTTTTAGCAGATTTTGTGTTGGAAAGTGATGTTTCACGTGAAACAATGAAATTGCCGAAAAGGTTTGATCTCGAAAAAAGCGCCACATAGGAAG